>JASHUR010000202.1 GCA_030039895.1 Acidobacteriaceae bacterium
AAGGACCGCAACGTCGCCCTTAACCTCGACCTCAAAATCACGTCCTTACAGGGAACCAGCCTGAACGGTCTCCCCGTTCTCAACAACCAGGAGTTCTCCACCATCACCACCCTCAAACCAGGGGCCAGCGCTCTGGTTGTCAGCAATCTCAACAAGCAGCAGTCGCGCGCCGTCAGCGGAGTTCCCGGCCTCACCGACCTGCCCGGCTTCCAGTCAGCCACCAACAAGCAAGCTCAGTATGACTACTCTGACCTGGTCATCCTCATCACACCGCACATTGTCCGCCTTGCGCACACGCAGGAGGCCGGAAAGATGTTCATTCTTCCAGTCCACTAGATCAGAAACGGATTCTCTGCTTTCTCCATCCCTATCGTCGTCTCCGCCCCATGCCCGGGAATTACCCTTGTTTCATCCGGCAAGGGCATCAGCCGGTCGTGAATCGATCGCAGAATCTGCTTTCCATTTCCGCCCGGCAAGTCCGTCCTGCCAATCGACCCTGCAAACAGCGTGTCTCCTGCAAATAGAATTCCTTCGGGAACGAAGTGCAGACAGATACTTCCCTGCGTATGCCCCGGCGTCTGCAATACTTCGCCTTTGTGGCTCCCCACTCTCACAATCAATCCTTCGCCTGCGCTCTCATCCGGAGGCGCAACCTCTGGTGCCTTAACGCCCAGCCATGCTGCCTGGATGTTCATTATCTTCAGCTGTGACAGATCGTTCTTATTCATCAAAATCGACGCACCTGTTGCCCGCTTCAGCTTCACAGCGCCGCCCACGTGGTCAATATGCCCGTGCGTCACCACAATCTGCTTCAACTTCAGCCCTTGCGCCTCCAATCGCTCCAGAATGTAGGCCACATTGTCGCCGGGATCGATCACCATTGCTTCGCCTGTCGCCTCATCGCCCAGGATCGAGCAGTTGCATTGCAGCAGGCCCACCGGAAACGTCTCCAAAATCATGTTTCGATTGTCCGCGAAGCTGCTTCAGGAGTACAAATGGCGTCAAACGAAATTGCCTCTAAAATGGAACGCAACACGGAGAACGGATATGGCTGCAAGGAAAGAATGGACCGAATGGCATCTCACGCCGCGCGGCTGGGAGAAGGGTGCGACCCGCGTTCAAGGGCAGGGCAATACATGGGTTGAAGAACCTCTCGACCGCCTTTTGAGCTACGTCTATCAGGAGCTCGAAACAGGCGACCCGCCCCAGGTCAAAAAATGGTCTGAGGAAACTTGGCACTCAAAGAAAGAAGACGAAGTCAAAGCCGCTCTGGCCAAGTCCGGACCCTGCCCGGAACGCCTCGCCTGAGCCCTGCTCATTCGCCCGCGAGCTTCCAGCCGCCATTTTCAGGGATCCAGCGACGCCCATACATGTCGAACCATTCGCCGTATGGCTCATCTTCCAGCGGCTCCGACCCCAGTCGCAACACATTGCCGTCCGGGTCCTCTACCTGCATTTCGTATGCCCATTCATAATTCGTCGGAGGATGCCGCAGCTTCGCCCCACTCGTTCGATATTCCTCATAGACCGCAGCCGCGTCTCCCACTCCAACCCACACCCATGCGCCCTTGTGTCCTTGATCGCCTTCACTCAGGAACAAATGGCAGTTGCCGCGAGCCACGCACCCTACATAGGGCCCCTTCCATAGCAGCTTAAAGCCAAGCCGTGATACGTAGTACTCGATGCTAGCTTCCAATCTCTCTACCCGAAAAATCGGATTCACTCCGCCGAATTCCGCGCCCGTTGGCTCCGGCATACCGTCCACCTCACTCGTTCGCAGACAACGTTTATTGATCTTTTCTACTCTCCCTAGAGAAGGGTCACCCGCCCCGTCGCCAGATCGTAGTATCCGGCAACGATCTTCAGCGTTCCCTCTTTTACCATGCCCGAAAGCACTGGAGACGATTCCGACAGTAAACGCGCTTGAATCTTTGCATTCTCCTTGATCGCCATCCCCAGATCGCCGTGCGCTCTGTCTACTGCTGGTTGAATATGCGCAAAAAGCGAGCTGATCTGCCCCGGGACCGGTTTCCCCTGCATCGTCGCCTTTACCGCGCCGCAGCTCGAATGCCCGAGGACCAGAATCACTCTGGTTCCGAGCACTCCAGCGCCGTACTCCAGACTGCCGATAATCTCCGGTGTCGTGAAGTTTCCAGCCACACGTACGACAAACAGGTGCCCGATCGTCTGGTCAAACACCAGCTCCACCGGCACGCGCGAGTCCGCGCAGGAGAGCACTGCGGCGAATGGCTCCTGCTTTTCCACCGTGTGCTGCCGCAGAATATTCAGGCTTTTCCCGAGGGCCGCGATCTTGTCCGTGGCAAATCGCTCGTTCCCCTCCATCAGGTGGCGCAATGCTTCGTCAGGGGTAAGGTTTGTCTGAGCACCTATCATGTCTGGTTCTATTAGCTCCAGGGATGTCGCAGCGCCTAGAATACCCCATGCAACGCCCGCCGCCGAACCGCCCAGAAAACTACGCCGTGAAACCCGGATTCCGCAGCCACTATCTCGGGTCATAACACCGCTGGAAAACGAAGCTGAAATATTCATATTGCGCCTCCGCAATCGAAGTCTGAAGCGCAATAATCATACTCGGCAAATGACGCCTGCGGAACCGCCGCTTTGGACCACCCCGTTACTTCACCCTGAGGGTAATTACCTGCTCGCCGTCCAGCACTGAGCCCAGCTCGACAGAGCCCAGCGGCACAGCTGACTCTCCATTCAGTGCAACTTGCTGGTTCGCCTGCGCCGGTTCCAGAACATTTGCCATGGAAAGCGGCACAGCCGTCAGTGTATGGCCATCCATGGAGGCCTGCGCCTCCGGCGCCAGCAGCGTCACATACAGGCGGTCGCTCGGATGCAGACTGTTCAGCCCCGCAATCGTAGCCGCGACTCCAGGCTCCGGCCCACCGATGGTCTGCGGCTGCATCAGCCGGTCAACGACTTCGCCGCCGCTAACCAGCAGCCGCACATCGCCCGCGGGCAGGGTTGCCGGCAGCTTTATTGGTATCTGCACGTTCCGTACCTCGCCGCGCCACGGCAGCACCGCAGCGTCAATCATCACTGTATCTCCGCCGCGCACCTCGATCTTCTCTGCCTGCGCGCTCTCCAGTTGCATCGTGCGGCGTCCGCTCAGAGCGTCCACATCAATATCGATGCTCTCCACCGGCGCCAGCCGCGCCGCATTGCCGTACAACTGCTGGAAACGCTGCCCGACGACCACCGCCGCTGCCAGGTTCGATGGAATCATTGGCGACGGCGCCACCATCTGGTCCAGCCGCATCGCCGGATACCCCTTGACCCTTACCACTCCCCTTACCCTGTACGTCGTCTCCGCAGCATATTCATTCGACTCCATCAGTCCCTGATACAACGACACCAGAACCGCCTGTGGAGTCACCTCTTCCTGGTCTACCACCTGCAAATGCAGCGTCCGCGACGCTGTCGTATCGCCGTCCTGAGACACATGGATCGTCAGTGGAATCATCCTTGCCGGAAGGCCAAACTGCCCGCGGATCGCCGTCTGCCGGTCCTCGGTAAATGATCCGATCATCTGTCCCGTATTGATGATCTTGAATGCGTTGTAGGGAGAAGGCAGTGTTGCGACTACATTGGCCTTGGTCATCGGAAACGATACAGGCCCGAATTGCGTGATCGGGTGCCCACACGCAAGCAGCTGTGTGGGATCAACATAAGTTACGGTACACGTCGCGGAAATCTCCAGGTCGCCTCGCACCAGCACTGCGCTCACCGCCGACCCCGGCTCAATCGAGTGCTGTTCTGCAACGCTGGCCATGCCGCTCAGCCCGCCGTTGCCGGCAACGCCTCCTATGCCTGCCACAGCAGTCAACCCCAGCGCAGGAGCACGCTCCCGCCATAAGGCCACTGCTTCTGGCGAAAACCCGCTGAATACCAGCGGTGTTTCGATCGGACGAAAATCCGATGCCTCCAGATCCGGCGCGCCCAGGTCCTCGCCATCTGCCTTAAGGCTGCCGGGCATGTGCAGCTCCGCATCCTCTACCCCGCTGCTCGCCGCTGGACGCCCCTTTGCGGCAAGCCGTGTCTCCGGTGCCCTGTTTTGCAGCATCTGCCCAATCGGTGTAATTCCACAGATCGGCTCTTTGCTGAAGACGCCGATACGGTAGGCAATCGCGCCGACCAGCTTGCCGTCAATGTAAACAGGACTGCCGCTCATGCCGGCAACCACGCCCGTGAACTCGGGCTTTGCGCCTTCCAGCCGCCCCAGTATCATGTCTTCGCCGGGCCCAATCGCGTTATGCAGCAATCCCAGAATCTCGACTCCCATGGGCTCCGGCCGTGTGCCTTCAAACACGGTGTAGGCCACTCCCTGCATGCCGCGATGCACTTCGCTCAATGGGAAAAATGAAGTTGTCGGCGGAGGCGCCGATGGTGCTGCTGCAGGCGCCTTGTCGAGGACCGTCTGCGCGGTGAGCACACTGCCGCTGCACATGAATTCCAGAACCACCAGACCAGCCGTAAGAAATTTCAAAAACACTGAAACCGCCTTACCTGCCCGGTTGTCTTTTCTATACAATTCCACGTCTCTAGAGTAGCGGGTCTGCTCCCCTTGCCGCAAAGTCCACCTGGCTTCACAATAGGGCAGCTATGAAATTAGTCTCCGTCGTACTGCTGATTGCCTCCCTGCTCTTCGGTCAGGATCCTGCGCTGGGGTTTGCCCAGCAGACTTCACAGCAACAGACAACGCAATCCACGCAGAGCCAGACTGGCCCTGTGGAAGGCGGCCCCACAGGGGACAATGGCCCTATCGCTATCCCCAAAAAGCCGGCGGCTTCAACCCCTCCGCCGCCTCCGCCGCCCGCGCCCAAGGTCAAAAATCCGCCTGGACTCGGCAACCTCTCTTTGCATGTCAATGTCCCTGTTGTCACCGTGGATGTAGGCGTCGTCCTGGAGAAGACCCACCAGTTTGTGCCCAACCTCAAAGAGGACAACTTCCGCGTTTTTGAGAATGGCAAACCTCAGGAAATTACCCACTTCCAGCGTATTCAGGCCCCTATCACCGCCGTTCTGCTTCTCGAATTCGCCTCAACGAGTTGGTGGTTTATCAGTGACATGGAAAATGCTGCCTACGCCTTTACTCAGCAGCTCCGCCCCAACGATTACGTGGCCGTCGTCACCTACGACATGCATACCAACATCCTCACCGATTTCACTAACAACAGGGCCGTGGTCATGAACGCCCTCCGTTCGCTTACCATCCCAACCTGGAGTGAAACCAACATCTTTGACGCGCTCTATACCACGCTCGACCGCCTCAGTCGGATCCCCGGACGCAAATACATCATCCTCATCGGCTCCGGTGTCGACACCTTTTCCAAGATCACCCTCGGCAAGTGCCTCGAAAAGGTCAAGGAGACGCCCAACGTCACCATTTTCACGATTAGCACCGGCCAGATGGCCCGTCTGATGGCGGATGATAGAGGCTTCGGAATGAGCGGCCCGCGCGAAATGACCTTCCTGCAGGCCGACAATCAAATGCAGACTTTTGCTCGCCTCACCGGCGGCATGTCCTTCTTCCCGCGCTTTCAGGCTGAGCTGCCTGAAGATTTCTCTGTCATCAACGCATCCATCCGCAACCAGTACGCCATCACCTACACGCCGACTGATCAGAAGGAGGATGGCACCTGGCGCAAAATTCACGTGGAACTGGTGGACGACGAGGGCCATCCGCTAAGGATGCAGGATGAGAAGCACCATCAACTCAAGTACGACATCATCGCCCGCGACGGTTACCGCGCCAAACAGGAAGTGAACTAGCCCGAGACAGCGCGAAGGGCGCAGCATCTTTGCGCCCTCCGATGCCCTCTTACCTACATCTCAATCACAACTCTGAATCGGGCCTTCCCGCTCATCATGCGATCGTATGCCTCTGCAGCCTTCTCCAATGGATACTTCTCGATCAGCGGTCGAACTCCGGTCGCTGCGCTGAACTTCAGTGTGTCTTCTGAGTCGATTGCCGTGCCGCTCGGCCATCCCTGGATCGACTGCCGCGCCATCAGCATAGGCAGGACATTCACGTTCACAGGGCCTGCTGGCGCGCCCAGCACTACGAATTTGCCCTGGTGCCCAAGCCCGCCCAGCGCTGCAGACATCGCATTCGCGTCCGTCACCGTCGCCAGAATCGTTTTCGCGCCTCCCAGCTTCTGCAATGCGGCGGAGATATCCTCAGCCGTGCTATCGATGTAGTGTGCTGCGCCCAGTTCATGCGCAAACTTCGCTTTGTCTGCTCCGCGCGCAATCGCCACTGTTGTGTAACCCATCTTCGCTGCGTACTGCACACCCAGATGCCCGAGGCCGCCCATGCCCAGCACAGCAACCACGTCCGGCGGCCTGGCGCCGCTGTTCCTTAACGAATTGAAGGTCGTAATTCCCGCGCACAGCAACGGTCCAGCTTCCGCCGACGCGAGTTCCTCAGGAACCGCGGCCAGGGCCGCCTCCGGCACGAAGACATAATCGGCATATCCGCCATCGTAGGTGATCCCGGGAATCTTCAACCGTTGGCACGCCACCAGATCGCCTCTGCGGCACGGCTCGCATTTACCGCAATGCCCGCCATACCATCCCAGGCCCACACGTTGACCGGCCTTCCACTCCGTCACACCTGCTCCGAGGGCGTCCACCACACCGACCACTTCGTGTCCGGGAACCTTCGGATAAGCAATACCCGGAAAAAGCCCCTCCTTGGTAACTGAATCGCTGTGGCACACGCCACATGCCTGCACCTTCACCCTCGCCCAAGCCGCCTGCGGCTCATCTACCTCGCGAGTCACCAGTTCAAGAGGCCCACCAGCCTTGCCCACCTGCACAAAGCGCCCTGTCTTCTTTCCAGCCATGGTCATCATCTCCCTTCGGCAGCGCTTGGATGCGCTTTCGCCCGGGAAAGCATCATCGAATTAAGGGAAACTTTTGGGAATCGATCAGCGCCCACAAGTGGCTGCAACTGTGCTCCCCGACCGCGGGCTCTCATACTTATTAGTGTTCAACATTAACCTCGGAAATCCGGCTCTTTCTGCGCTGAATTACCACCAGCCGCACCGTCAGCGCAATTGCGCCGCCCAGTGCTGTACAAAAAGCTCTCCGCTCGGCAATCGTGGCTCCGGGAATTTTAGCCAGCGATAGCAGAAATACGATATATCCGGTGATGCACACCGCGAAGAGCGCATAATTCACATTCAAAGTCGCATAGGAGAGCCACGCAAATACCACTGAGATCACAGCTAGTTCCACTGGAGACGGAGCAACGTGCGCGACCAGAAGACTCAACGCCCAGGCTCCGGCTACTGTACCCAGCGTCCGCGCTATTGCCCGGCTGGCCGTATCGGCTAGCCCCGGCTTCAAGACCACCAGTGCCGTCATTGGAATCCAGTACCCGCTCGTAAAGTGCAATCGGCGGTATATCTCAGTGCTCAAACCCACCGTCACCAGCAGGCGCATCGGATACGCCAGCTTCGCGTCTACAAACCGCCCTCGCTTCACTGTTCTGGCAATTTGCTCGACTGCCGCCCGCAGCGCAACCTCTTCTTCGTGCATATATCGCGCCATGTCCAACAGGTGTGTGCACAGTTGCGCAAACAGCCTGAGCGCCACGCTCGACCACAACACCTGCATCGCGCCGCCCGCTCCCAACAGCAGAACCCTCACGGCCGCTGGCTTTGCAGCAATCGGGAACGCAGAGCCCACCAGCAGCATAACCACACATTGCTGCCCAACCCATCCATACCCGTCAGGCCGCTCGGTAAGCAGACCATAACCAAACGCCCATAGCGCGGCCATGGCCACCAGAAGACCGTTATCGTGGCCTGCAACCATTCCCACAAATGTTGAGAAGGCTATGCCCACCGTAGCAAAGATCATCGGCAGCAATCGCGACTCGTCGATGATATGCTTCGCTCCAAAGCCCACTGTCATCGCGCCTGCAGCCGCAAGTATTCCCGCCCCCGGATGTCGAATCGCCAGCCCAACTCCCAGGCAAATTGCAATTGGTATCACGAATATCAGGTCTGAAACAAAGGTTTGGTTCTGCCATTTGAAGACATAGCTGTCGGCTAGATAAGCGCTCGCGGGATTCAAGTTCATGCACTCACAATTATCACGACAGCAAAAGCCCGGCCGCGAACGGCCGGGCTGATGAGAAGAACTCCGAGTGGTTTTTACTGCGATTCGTGGAAATACCTGGCTACGGTTCGTACGAACGGGCGTGCCGACGTCGGAACCGCCACTTCACCGGCCAAAATCTGGTGGAAGCTGTAGTGCCGCCCATAAAAGGCGTCCGTATCATCTTGATTCTGGCTTACCGATGTGCCGTCCAGCGAGATGCCCGCAAAAACACCCTTGCTGCGCGAGTAGGTCAACAGCTCCGCGCTCATATTCAACGAAGTGCCTGCTTGCGCAGTTCGGCCCACAGGCCCCGCCGCAGCCGATGCATCAGCGCCAATCTTGAATTTGCTCTTCAACAAGTCCTGTAACCCATGATCGTTGATTGCCACCAGCACCAGGTCCGTTCCTGATGCGCCAATTTGCAAACCAAACGATCCCCCCGCCATCCGCAGAAACACCGGAGCGCTCCATCCATGGCCTGTACGGCAGGTTGCTACGCCTTGTCCGTACTGCCCGCCAAAAACGAATGCAGCCTTCTTCAGACTTGGTACGACGACAACGCATACTGCCTGCTTGATGATTGAATCAGGAATACCACTGTCGGGAGTCTGAGAAAGCTGGTTGATGACCAGACGGGCTTTTTCCAGCCGATCGTTAAGGTCTGCGCGGGAAGATGCAGCATACGCAGAGGCGGTACACGCCGCGATACACAGAAGTGCAAGGAATCTTTTCATAGGGGTTTGTTCTTGCTTCATTCTCCTCTTGCGCCGCAAACTGGCGCTGATTGAGTGATGCTCGAGCTTGCTTTCGCAGCACCACATCACACTTATTCATAACACTTATTCGTTACATCCTATGTTTCGATGCAGTTTCTCTATGCCTGGTTGATGCGGCTCCAGGCACGCTACAGCTGCATTGAAGCCTTTTGGGGGAGGGCTTGGGGGAGGATAACTTAGGTGGGGGAGGGCCGCCTGTTTAAAAAAGAGGGGCTGCGGATGTCTCCTTCAGCCCCGTTCCCCAGATCTGCGTTGTTGCTGATACTGTTGTAAGCGCTAACTCTGTTTGCAACAAGATCACTAAAGGCCAATGTCCATAAGTAACAAATAGCAACCTGTGTACTCGCCCCGTACGCGATTCAGGCTGTCTGGCAACCCTCGTCCTAATCCTTGTCCCAGGTCGCCGCCCGCACCGAAAGAGCGATTCGGTTCTCTACTCCGACCTTGCGGATCAGCTTTGCAATGTATGACTTAACCGTACGCTCTTCAATACCCATGGTCAGAGCGATTTCCCTGTTTGAGCGCGCTGCCCGTAACAGGTTCAGTACCTCTTCTTCCCGTTTGGTGAAGGTAAGGTTATGCCGTCTCACCGGCTTATTGTCTTCCGGGTTCAGCATCCGGTCGACAAAGGCTGAGAGCACTTTCCGCGGTGCCCAGATTGACCCTGAAGCCACCACGTCGATGCACATGATCACCTGTTCTGGGGTCGCAGTCTCCTCCAGGTAGCCCTTGGCGCCCGCCGCAATGGCGCTGATGATCGTCTCTTCGTCGGTTTCGGCGCCCATTACTATCAGCTTCAACCGGGGCTTGGCAGCTTTCAGCTTAGCCAAAAGGTCCAGCGATTCCGTTCGGCTCTGCAGGCCCAACATAACCATGTCCAGCCCGGATCCGGTCAAAGCATTCTGTAGGGTCGTCGGCACAATCGTGACGTGACTCAGGGCCTCGCAAACGGATTCAAACCCTGCTACGCGCAATGGTTCGAAATCCAGCAGGCCAATATTAAGCCGCGTCTTCTGATGAGATCCTGGGGCCGACATCTCTCGCTCACCACTCTGCTCTCTCGCCGATGCTGCGCTGCTTCCCCGGCGTTGAGATACACCTGTCTTTGGTCTATTTTTTGTGTCTCGTTCCGGCCACGACCTGCATCAGCCGTTCCTCTATAGCTTCGGCAGTACGATACCTTGTTGTTTCTGATATTTGCCCTTGCGGTCAGCGTAGGAAATTTCGCAGGGCTCATCGGACTGGAAAAACAAAATCTGGCACAGGCCCTCGTTGGCATAAACTCGTGCAGGTAAAGGGGTTGTGTTCGAGATTTCGAGCGTTACAAATCCCTCCCACTCCGGCTCAAAAGGCGTCACGTTCACAATAATCCCGCACCGGGCATAGGTCGATTTCCCCACGCAGATCGTCAGTACATCACGAGGAATCTTGAAATATTCAACCGAGCGCGCCAGAGCAAATGAATTCGGCGGAATAATCACCGATTCGGCCTCAACGCTTACAAACGACCGCTCGTCAAACTTCTTCGGATCAATAATCGCACTGTTTACGTTCGTGAAAATCTTAAACTCGTTCGAAACGCGCAAGTCATATCCATACGAAGAAAGTCCGTAGGAAATGACCCCTTCCCGCACCTGCTTTTCACTGAACGGCGCAATCATCTCGTGTTTCAGCGCCTGCTCCCGAATCCAACGATCACTCTTGATAGCCAGAAAATCCCCCTTGCCGGACCCAAGCCGGGTATCCGAGCCTTTCGTCACTGCAAAAAATGCTGCATCTCGCGGTGAAATTGCATCTTACGAAAGGTCTCGATGCGTTGACAATGCGGAAAATCCTTTCTAGCATCGTCTCAACACGGGAGATGCTGCATCTTATCGTCTGTGTTTCGGGGGGAAGCCATTGATTAAGCAGGACATCGTGCATCAGGTAATTGAGCGTACGGGATTGCCCCGCGTCAAAGCCGAGGCCGCCGTCGAAACCGTATTCGAGAGTCTTAAAAAAGCGCTCGCTGCCGGAGATCGCATCGAGCTGCGTGGATTCGGCGTCTTCAACGTCCGCCCGCGAAAGACCGGCATCGGACGCAATCCGCGCACAGGAGCGGAAGTCAGCATCACTCCCGGCAAAGCCGTGCGCTTCAAACCCGGTAAGGATCTTCACGAACTCGGTTAGCAAGCCCTCTGTTTCAAAAAAGTGGCAGGATTCGCACTTTAAGTAGGTACGGAGAAATCGCTCATGAGAATTCGTACGAATCTGTTCGCTGCCCTGTTCACGTTGCTTGTCATGACCGTTGTTCCGGTCATGAACGCGCAGACCCGCCTCAACGACAAAGACGTTCAAGCCCTGCTTAAGAACCTCAGCAACGATGCCAAGAACTTCCGCTCCCCATTTAATGCGGCGCTGCACAAGAGCGCCATCCGCGGCACAGGACAGGAAAAAGATGCGAAGCGTATGGCCGCCGACTATGCGCGTCTCACCGACAATCTCTACAAGCAATTCAAGAACAAGAAGCGCGCGAGCGATCAAATCCAGGCGATGCTTGACGCCACTGCACGCCTCAACCGCGTCGTATATTCCAACAACCTGAGCCCGGCAGCCGTTAGTGCATGGGATCGGGTTCGCGCCGACGTGCATCTCATCGCGCAAGCCTGGGGCATCCAGGAACCCTATTATCAAAACGGTCTGCTAGCCGATCCTTTGAACGCACTTGTATCCTCCTGATCATCTCTGCAGGATAGATCGAGATTATGTCGCATCTGGTCGCACCGCCTCGCAACCCCTGCTGAGGATTCTTGACGGCTTTCCGCGACAGGCCTATGCTTCGCCTGTACCAGACTGCGGGCCTATCAGGGGTCACACCATGAAAAAGTGGCTTTTACTCGCAATAGTGCTGCCAACTTGCCTGATGGCATGTTTGGCGCCCTGCCCTGCCCATGCTCAGAAATCCCAGGCAACGGTTTTTCTGGACCCGAACAACCCGTTTTCAGCCGATTTCTCCGCTGCGCTCGTTAAAAAGCAGGTTCCTGTAATCGTTACAGTCGATCCAGCCAAGGCGGATTACACGGCGACCTTTTCGGTTGCAAGTCACAAGGGCTCTGTGGTTCAGGGAATTGTCACACAGTTGGACACTGGCTTTTACAAAAGCGGAGCGTGGGATCAGGCGACGATTCAAATTGTCGACAATCACTCTAAAGACGTTGTATTCAGCTATACCTGTAAGAAACGCAGCAACCAGGGAGACTCCATGACAACGTCGGTCGCAGAGTGCCTCGCCAAGCATTGGAAGCAGCACATGCAACATAAATGAGCAGCAAAGAAGCGCCTCCGGCATCAGCCTGAAGGCGCTCCTTTTATTCGACCCGCTGGCTCAGTACCGGTAATGATCCGGTTTGAATGGTCCTTCCTGCGCCACGCCCAGATACTCCGCCTGCTTTGGCGAAAGCTTCGTCAACTTCACACCAATCTTTTCCAGATGCAACCGGGCCACTTCCTCATCCAGTCTCTTCGGCAGTGTGTAGACATCCACAGTGTAGGTGTCCTTGTTCTTCCACAGATCAATCTGCGCCAGAGTCTGGTTCGCAAAGCTGTTGCTCATCACAAAGCTCGGGTGCCCGGTCGCACAGCCCAGGTTCACCAGCCGCCCTTCCGCCAGAATAAAGATGCTGTTGCCGTTCGCAAACACGTACAGGTCCACCTGCGGCTTGATGTTTGTCTTCTTCGCGCCCTTGTCTGCATTCAGGCGGTCCATCTGGATCTCGTTGTCAAAATGTCCGATATTGCACACGATCGCCTGGTCCTTCATCGCGCGCATATGCTCCAGCGTAATGATGTCCACATTGCCTGTGCAGGTCACGTAGATGTCTCCCCGGCCCAGCGTGTCTTCGACCGTCGTGACCTCAAAGCCTTCCATCGCCGCCTGTAGCGCATTGATCGGATCAACCTCCGTCACGATCACCCGCGCGCCCATGCCGCGTAGCGAGTGCGCACAGCCCTTGCCCACGTCGCCGTAGCCGCACACCACAGCAACCTTGCCCGCCACCATCACATCCGTCGCACGCTTAATGCCGTCTGCCAGTGACTCGCGGCAGCCATATAGGTTGTCAAACTTCGACTTGGTCACCGAGTCGTTCACGTTGATCGCCGGAACCAGCAGCTTGCCCTGCTCCTTCATCTTGTAGAGCCGGTGCACGCCCGTAGTCGTCTCTTCTGAAACGCCGCGCCATTCCTTCGCCAGCTTGTGCCAGTGCTGCGGGTCCTTCGCATAAACCTTCTTCAGCAGGTCCTTGATCACCTGCTCTTCGTGATTGCCGGACGGCGTATTCACCCAGCTATCGCCTTCTTCCAGCTCATAGCCTTTGTGGATGAGTAGTGTCACGTCTCCGCCGTCATCGACCACCAGTTGTGGCCCTTTGCCGTCCTTGTGGCTCAGCGCCTGGTAAGTGCACCACCAGTAGTCCTCCAGCGTCTCGCCCTTCCACGCAAACACCGGAACACCCGCCGCAGCAATCGCCGCTGCCGCGTGGTCCTGCGTAGAGAAGATATTGCAGCTCGCCCAGCGAACCTCCGCACCCAGGTCTACCAGCGTCTCGATCAGCACTGCCGTCTGGATCGTCATATGCAGCGAGCCGGTCACCCGCACGCCCTTCAGCGGCTTTTCCGCTGCATACTTCCGCCGGATCGACATCAGCCCCGGCATCTCGTGCTCAGCAATCGAAATCTCTTTGCGTCCCCACTCGGCCAGGGATAAATCTGCAACTTTATACTCTGCTGCCACGCTTTCTACTGTTGCGGTTGCCATCCACCTTCTCCTTACATCCTTGTGTCAAGATATCCTGATTAGAATACGTCATCACCCCTGCTTTGCGCCTCTTGAAACCCTACGCCGGAATTAACATTTATCTGCTTCCCGTAAGGTGGCCTTGTACTTGCGTTGCTCCTCACCCAAGCTCCAGCTAAACTGAGGGTTACAGCAAGCTGTAAAGAAAGGTTCACCATGCTCGTCGTAATGAAGCCGCAGGCCACGCAGCAAGAGATTCAGACCGTCTGCGACCGTATCGAACAACTTGGCCTCCGCCCGCACCCCATGCCCGGGGCGCAACGCACCGCCATCGGCATCACCGGCAACAAGGGCATCGTCGAAGCCGCCGCCATCGAAGACCTTCCCGGCGTCTCGGAAGTCATTCCCGTTTCCAAGCCCTACAAGCTCGTCAGCCGCGACGTGAAGGAAGACAACACCATCATCACCTTCCCCGGCACCAACGCCACCATCGGCGGACGCGACATCGCCATGATCGCAGGCCCCTGCTCCGTCGAAACGCGCGATCAAGCCTTTGCTGCTGCCGAGCAGGTCGCTGCCGCTGGCGCGCAGTTTTTCCGCGGAGGCGCCTACAAGCCTCGCACCTCTCCCTACGCATTCCAGGGACTCGGCGAAGAAGCTCTCATCATACTGGCCGAAGTCCGCGAGCGCTTCGGCCTCCGCATCGTAACCGAGGCCATCGACAACGAAGCTCTCGAGCTCGTCGACAAATACGCCGAT
>JASHUR010000203.1 GCA_030039895.1 Acidobacteriaceae bacterium
CCTCCGCCACGGGCGATGACGATGAGGTCGACTTCGCGAGTCTGGTTGAAGTGCTCGATGCCTCTGGCGATTTCGGCGGCAGCGGACTCGCCCTGGACGAGGGCAGGGTAAAGGATGATGTGGAGCGCGGCGTGGCGGCGGCTGATAACGGTGATGAAATCGCGAATGACGGCTCCGGAAGGCGAAGTAACAATGCCGACACTGCGCGGGAAGGCTGGCAGAGCACGCTTGCGTTCTGTATCGAAGAGGCCTTCCTGCTGAAGCCTGCGCTTGACCTGCTCGAAGGCGAGCTGAAGCGAGCCCGCGCCCATGGGCTCAAGGTGTTCGGTGACGAGCTGGATTTGGCCTCGTTGCTCATAAATCGACACGCGGCCGCGAAGCAGGACCTGAAGTCCGTTTTCCGGCCGGAAGCGTAGGAGCGAGGCTTGACGGCGAAAGAGGACAGCGGAGAGCTGGCCTGAGTCATCCTTAAGTGTGAAGTAGATGTGGCCGGAAGCAGCGGGACGGAGGTCGGTGATTTCTCCCTCGACCCAGACGTCGGAGAACTGGCGCTCGACCTCGGAACGCAGCTCCGTGACCAGCTCGCTGACTTTCCAGATGTGCCGCTGGAGAGGATGTGCAGCCTCAAAGCTGAAGCCAAGCTGTTCGCCGGATTTCGACGGACTTTCCACAACCTCTCAGTTTACATGGAGTTACTTGCGAAAGCGCGTAATGAGATAGAGCAGAAGCGTGAGCAGAATGCTGAGCAGGACTGAGGTGCCGAGGGGGAAGTAGAAGGTGACATTCTTGCGCCGCCAGGCGATGTCGCCGGGCAGCTGACCGAGGGGGATGCCGAAGCGGCCGAGGAGGTAGACGACTCCTCCGGCGAGGATGAGCAGAAGCCCGAGACCGACGAGAAGGCGCGCGAGAGACGTCATCCTATTCAGATTATGCAAGTGGAGTGGTTGACGTATATGGCCGGTTCCTGCTTTGCTGCAATACAAGAGGGACGGAACGTGCACGTACTTCCATTTTGCGCCGGAGTCGCCTGCATTTTTGTAGCGCTGCTGGACGCTTTCCAGACCGTAATTCTGCCGCGGCGGGCAGTCGGACGGTTTCGGATCACGCGGATTTTCTACATTATGACGTGGATGCCGTGGTCGTTTGTAGCAGCGCGGATTCGCCATGCACGCAAACGGGAGACGGTACTCAGCTATTACGGTCCGTTGTCGCTCTTGTTGTTGATTGTGGTGTGGGCAGGGGCGCTGGTGCTGGGGTTTGCACTGATCCTGCATTCGCTCCGGCTGCCCTTTGTGGATCCGTTGCATGCACGAGCGGATTTTGCTTCCGACATCTATCTGAGTGGGACGACGATTTTTACGCTGGGGATAGGCGATATTACGCCCCACTCATCCGCAGCACGATTTGTACTCGTTCTGGAGTCGGGGATGGGGCTGGGATTTCTGGCGATGGTGATCAGCTATTTCCCGGTGCTGTATGGGGCGTTTGCACGAAGAGAGACGGCGATTTCTCTGCTGGACGCGCGAGCGGGTTCTCCGCCAACGGCGGCTGAGCTGCTGCGACGGCATGCGTTTGAGGGTGGGAGCGAGGCGCTGAACATTCTGCTTATTGAGTGGGAGCGATGGTCGGCGGAGTTGTTGGAGAGCCACATTTCGTATCCGCTGCTCTGCTATTTCCGTTCACAGCACTCGAACCAGAGCTGGCTGGCAGCTCTGACTGCGGTACTGGATACCTGCGCGCTGCTGATTGCAGGAGTCCAGGACCATGCAGCGCGGCAGGCCCAACTGACCTTTGCCATGGCGCGGCATGCTCTGGTGGACTTGAGCCAGGTGTTCTCGCAAAAGCCGGTGGAGGATGGTGAGGACCGGCTTCCGGACGAACGGTATGAGCTGCTCTACAAGCGGCTCTGCGAGTCCGGGGTTAGAGCGTGCCGGGACGCGGAATCGATTGAGCGATTGAAGAAGATGCGTTCGCTCTACGAGGGATACGCAGTGGCGCTGAGCCGGCATTTCAAGATGACGCTGCCGCCGTGGGTCGCTGAGCATCCGTATAAAGATAATTGGCTTTCCGTGGCAAAGGTGCGGGCAGCGACCGAGGCGGCGACAGGGGAGGGCGGGAAGAGCCCCGCAGAAGTGTTTATGCATGACGAGGAACGCCACATTTTCTAAGCAGCTTTTGAGGCTAACCTACGGCCAGTGGTTGTCGAATGCGAAAGGCTGCGAGCGAGGACGGCGCTTTCAAGCGGTCATGCAAAAAGCAAAAGGGGCAGATGCCCCTTTTGGTAGGTATTAAATGATTCAGGTCAGGCGGTGACTGGCTCGAGCACGTGGGCCCAACGTTTTCCCTTGCGTTCGGCATATGCCTTCTTATGGTATGCATAGCCAGCGATGAGCGGGAGCGCGAGCGTTGCTTCGCTGTAAACCATCTGTTCGTAGGTGGTATCGACTTTGCCCCAGGAGCTGGCTTCCTTGAGGGTGCTCGATGAGAGCGCGCCGTCGCGGACGTCGGCCACAGTGACCTGGATGGCGTATTTGTGCATCGGGGCGTCGACGCCGAGGATCTCCGCTGCAACGACGATGTCCTGAGCGAAGTTTTTGGGGACGCCGCCGCCAAGCATGAGCAGGCCGGTGGTGGGGTTGTTGATCTTGAGCTGGGTGAGCTCGTAGAAATCCTTGGCCGAATCGATGGAGACTTTCGGCTTGTCCTGGCGGGCATGCTGGTGAGCGACGAGTCCGAAGCCGGCAGAGCAGTCGCTGAAGGCCGGGCAGAAGATGGGCACATCACGCTGGTAGGCCGCGCAGATAATGGAGTCAACGCCGCACTTGTCCGGAGTGCGCGCGTGCTGGTCGAGGTAAGCACCCATGGCGCGGATGAACTCGCGGGAGCTGTAGGGGCGCGGGTCGAGGGAGTTGGCGATTTTTTCGGTCGTCTCGTCGCAGATACGGAGCTCTTCCTCATCGATGAGCGTGTCGTAAATGCGGTCGATCATCAGCTCGCGGAGCGTGCCGTCTTCCGTGCCGAGCTTGAGAACCTCGTCGGCGATGTAGTGCTTGAAGCCGAGGGCCTCGAAGAAGTCCTGATCGACCATGTTGGCGCCGGTCGAGACGATGGCGTCGACCATATTGTTGCGGATGAGGTCGATGAATATCTGCTTGAGACCGGCGCTGACCAGCGAGCCGGCGATGCAGAGGATAACGCCGCAGTCGGTGTCGCGCAGCATGCGTTCGTAGATGGACGCCGCCCGGTAGAGGTCGCGGGAGCTATAGGCCATGTGCTGCATGGCGTCAACGAGGGGAACGACATTGTGCTGCTTGATGTCGATGTGCTGAATGGTGTCTTTGAGTAGTTCCTGTTTCGTAGGCATAACACTTCCAGAATACCAATGTTTATTGGGGTTCCCGCGTAGGAAGAATGTAAATTTTCGTCGCATCAGGGGGCGATTTTGAGGGGTTGCAGGGGGCGCCGCGGGTATACTCGCGGCATGACCACAAACATTTCTGCTGCTTTGCGCCGTGTTGCAGTAATTGCACTTCTGCCGATGATGGCCGCTCCGCTTTCGTTTGGATGGGGGAGCAAAGGCCATAAGATCATCAACAATCTGGCTGTTGAGGGTTTGCCAACGGACATGCCTGCGTTTATGCGAACGCAGGCGGCGATTGACGAGATTACGTATCTGGGGCCGGAGCCGGACAGGTGGCGCTCGCTCGCGGAACCGGAGCTGAATGCGGCTCAGGCGCCGGACCACTTCATCAACTTTTACTATGCGGACATGATCGGGAAGCTGCCGCGCGAGCGTTACAAGTACATTGCGGAGCTGACGGCAGCGGAGATCACGCATCCGGAGCTGGCCAAGGAGCTGCAGCCGGACCGCGTGGGCTTTCAGCCGTACATTACGAGCGAGGTTTGGGAGCGGCTGAAGGCGGCGATGCGCGACTACCGGCAGTTGAAGGCGGCGCACCAGGACACCAAGCCTGTGGAAGCTGCGATCCTGTTCTATGCGGGATGGCTGGGGCACTACGTGGGCGATGGGTCGCAGCCGCTGCATGTGTCGCGGGACTACAACGGATGGGTGGAGCCGGAGAATCCGAACGGGTATACGACGGAGCCGGGGATTCATTCGCGGTTTGAGACGGCGTTCGTGAACGCGGCGATCTCAGAGAGTGACGTGCAGCCGCTGATGACGCCGGTGCACACGGTGGGCGATGAGTGGACGGACTACCTGGCGTATCTGCGGCACACGGCGACCTATGTGGACGAGGTGTATCAACTGGACAAGGAGCATGGGTTTGACGGCACGGGCACGGCGGAGTCGCGGCACTTTACGGCGGAACGGCTCGCGGCCGGGGCGAGCATGCTGCGCGACCTGATCTATTCGGCGTGGGTGAAGAGCGCAGAGCCTGTACCTGAGTGGCATCCGAGGGCGGAGACGCATACCGCTGCGGCGTGTCCTTGTGCCGCGAAGAAGCAGGATAACTAAGTGGTAACTATGTCCTAACCGCCGATGTGGACCATGCTGCGAGAGGGTTTGAGGAAGTCAGGCTCGCCGATGTGGTGGCGGGCCTCTTTCTTTTCGATAACCTGAATGATGTATTCGGTGAGGTCGGCATCGGAGACGCCGCGGCGCATGCGCGAGTATAGGTCATGGTCGGACTGCGAGAAGAGGCAGGTGCGGATTTTGCCGTCGGAGGTGAGGCGGACGCGGCTGCACTGTCCGCAGAAGGCCTGCGAGACGGGCGCGATGATGCCGACCTCGCCGATGCCGTCGTCGAAGGTGTAGCGGACGGCGG
The DNA here is from genome assembly GCA_030039895.1 of Acidobacteriaceae bacterium. Classification (GTDB taxonomy): domain Bacteria; phylum Acidobacteriota; class Terriglobia; order Terriglobales; family Acidobacteriaceae; genus Silvibacterium. The sequence goes on from JASHUR010000203.1 coordinate 4,788, forward strand.
TCTCACTGTGCGAGTTGGGCTGGAGGCGCACGACGGGGCGCACGGTTTCGAGGCGTGCGACGACTTCGCGGATAGGGACGACGGACTCGGGCGTCCAGAGGCGGTCCTCTTCGAGCGGCATGAACTCGATGAAGCGGACGATCACGCCTTCTTCGCGCGCGAAGCGGGCGAAGAGGGGAACCTGGTCGTCGTTGAAGCCGCGCAGCAGAACGCAGTTGACCTTGACGGGCGCGAGCGCGGCGGCCTGGGCGGCGCGGATGCCGGCGACGACCTTGCTGAAGCTGCCGGGGACGCGGGTGATGCGCTCGAAGGTGGGGGCATCGACGGCGTCCATGCTGACGGTGATGCGGCTGAGTCCGGCGGCCTTGAGCGCGGCGGCCTGATCGGCGAGCAGGTGGCC
>JASHUR010000204.1 GCA_030039895.1 Acidobacteriaceae bacterium
CGTGATGCGCTGTGATCGGCGCCTGCAAGAAGGCGGCTGACCGGAGTTGCGGGCGCGAGGAGAAAATCAATTTCAGCGAAGATGGCCTTCATATGCCCCACATAGTCGGCGAGACGCTGGCGTAAAGCCCGAATCTTCTCCTCGCTGATTGATGCGCCCCACGCAAGGCGGTCGGCGATGGCAGGCTCAAACTTGCCGTAAACGCCGGCATGGATCTTTGCTGCCTCATATGCCTGGATCGGCGCGTAAATGTCCCACGCTTCGAACCAGAAGTCGGCATTGATGAGCTGTAGCCGTGCGCCTGAGTGGATGATGCGCTGCCGCCACTCGTCCAGCGACGCCCGCACTACGTCATCGCAGTCTTCAACAACCGCACCGCTAAGCACGCCTACGCGAGGCGGTTCGGAGAGCGGGTCTGCGTCAGGCAAATCGAGCAGCGCATGAGCGAGCAGGGGTGCATCCCGCAGGTCGCGGAAGAGACAACCGACGGTATCAAAGCTGGTAGCAAGATGCATAGCGCCGCTCCAGTCACCGAGGCCAAGCGATGCGCGATAGCCCGCAAGTCCGCAGAGCGCAGCTGGTACGCGGATGGAGCCGCCCGTGTCCGTGCCGATAGCAGCGTAGGCCGAGCCTTCCTGAATGGAGGCGGCCGCTCCGCTGGAAGAACCACCGGTCAGCAGTGCAGGATCGTTGGGCTGGAGACAGTCGCCATAGTCACGGTTCTCTCCCGTAATGCCATAAGCCAGCTGCTGCATATGGGTCTTCCCGGTGATCACGGCGCCCTTTTTGCGCAGGCGGGCCGCGACGGCGGAGTCCTGCGATACAACTTCTTTATACTCCGCATAAAATTTCGAACCTCCGCTTGTCTTAAAACCCGCGAGGTTGAAACAATCTTTCAAAGACACGGGTAGACCGAACAACTCCGGGAGCGCATTTGGGAGCACATCTGGGACAGCCGAGATCCTGGCTTTGCGCTCCATCTGCCGATACGCTTCGCTGATCGACCACCGGGTGTCCATCGCTATGTACGTATTCCGGCTGGCATTTCCGTTGGCCTTTGCGAGTGTATCGGCGGCAAGGGCGGCGGGATCGCACTGGCCGTTTGCCAAAGCATGAAGAATGGATTGAACGGGGCCTGGAGTCTCTCCCATGCCGCCATTCTATCTACGACGTACTTTTCTGTACTTACAGCGTTAAGGAGGCAGGCGGAAGTGGCGCCAGTCAAGCGAGGCAATTCCACAGAACGCAAGCGAAGGCGCGACGAAGTGATGATGGCCGATCTGGCGCGCTACACGTCGCTGAGTTTTGCAACGCCGTTTCCAGTGCCGTTCGGCGCAGCCATTGTTGATTCAAAGACGGGCAAGATGTTGTATCGCGGCAGGAACGCGGTACGGCGGGAGAATGACCCAAGCGCGCATGCTGAGACTCGTGCTGTCCGCAAGGCGTGTCAGAAGCTCGGCCGTCCCTCTCTTCAGGGCTACACGCTCTACACCACCTGCGAGCCATGCCCCATGTGCATGGCCAATGCGCTGTGGGCGGGCGTGGACCGCGTGGTTTTTGGCGCGACGATTGCCGATGCCGCGGAGCACTGCCGCCAAATTCATATTTCAGCGCGCGAAGTTGCAGACCGCAGCGATATGCCGTGCTGTGTAGATGGCGAGGTAGCGCGGGAGATATGCAAAAAATTATTCGAGCATCCGCGCATGCAGGCGGCATTCAAGACATGGGGGACGCGCAGAAGATGACCGGCGAACAGATCGAGGCACTCAAAGCCATTGTGGGCGACGGCGAACGCGTTGTGACGACTCCGACGACGGTCGAGCGGCTGTCGAAGGATTTCTACTGGTATTCCCCCGTGCTGAAGCCGATGCTCGAGAGCAAAAAGGGCGAGGTTGTGGTGTATCCGTTGAAGACCGGTGAGATAGTAGAAATTCTTCGCTTCTGCTACGTGCAGGATATTCCCGTAACCGCACGCGGCGCAGGCACAGGAAATTACGGCCAGGCGATTCCGCTGCAGGGCGGCGTGGTACTCGACCTGATGCGGATGGACAAACTGGAGCAGATCACCCATGACGGCGTGGCAGTGTGCGATCCGGGTCTGCGGCTGGGTGCGTTGGAAGGCAAGGCGCGCGAGCAAGGCTGGGAACTGCGCTGCTATCCGAGCACGGTGGTCAAGGCATCCGTCGGAGGATTCCTCGGTGGAGGCTCGGGCGGGATCGGATCAATTTCGCATGGTGGACTGCGCGACTTTGATACTGTCCGCGCGCTGGAGGTGGTGACGATGGAGCGCGAACCGGCAATCCGGCTGCACGCAGGCGAAGCAGTGCATGACATTCTTCATGCCTGGGGCACAAACGGAATCATTACAAAGATATGGCTGGCGCTTGTGCCCAAAGTCGAGTGGGCGCAGGCGGCGATTGCGTTTGAGACTTATGAAGGTGCGTTTGATTTCAGCGAGCGCATCGCCGTGGACGGTGCGTGGACGAAGCGGTTGGTCACGACTTTTGAAGCGCCAATCGCGGACTACTTCTCACCAGTGCGGGCACTGTGCCCGTTGGGAAAGCACATGGTCTTCATGCTCGTCGCTCTGGATCAACTGGAGACGCTGAAGCAGGCGGCGAACGAAGCCGGAGGGACGGTGACCTATGCCGAGGCCTATCGCGGACTCAAGTTTGCGCCGCTGCTCTCGGACTACACCTGGAACCACACGACGCTCTGGGCCATTAAGCACGATCCCGCTTATACCTATCTGCAGTGTGGCTTTGATCCCGATAGAGTGCGCGACCAGATGGCGCTGCTGCGCAGCCGCTTTGGGCAGGAGATTCTGTTCCACATGGAATTCATCAAGAATGGCGAAGGCCGCGTTGTCCCGGCGGCCATTCCGCTGGTGCGCTTTGTCAGCACCGAGAGGTTGAATGAGATGATTGCGTGCTGCCGCGACAACGGCGTGTTCGTCGCCAATCCCCACGTAAACAACCTGGAGGATGGCGGACGTTTTCGCGAAGATCATGCGCAACTGCAGGCGAAGCGCCGCTACGACCCGAAGGGTTTGCTGAATCCGGGCAAGATGTTGAGCTTTACACCGGCAGAGCTTGCGATGGAGGAACAAGTGCGATGAAGACGTGGATTCCAGAGATCCGCAAGTTCAGTTATTTGAACTGGAAGCAGGTTGAGGCTCTGCCGAAGGATAAGACCCTGCTGGTGCTGCCCACCGCAGCGATTGAGCAACACGGGCATCACCTGCCGCTCGCGACGGACACATTAATCAACAATCTGCTGCTGGGCAAAGCGCTTGCAAAACTCAGTCCAAATGCAAGCGTATACGCGCTTGAGCCGGTCTGCTACGGCAAGAGCAATGAGCATCTCGGCTTTCCCGGTACGCTTTCGCTCTCGGCCAGCACGTTCATGGCCGTGGTGCGCGACCTGGGCGCGAGCATTGCGGCGGCTGGCTTCCGCAAGCTGGCGTTGTACAACACGCACGGCGGCAACTCGTCGCTTGTCGATGTGCTGGCGCGGGACCTGCGCGCTGAGTTTGGCCTGCGCACCTTTGCGCTGTACGGCTCTGGCGGAGCCAGCTTCGAAGGCCTGAATCCGCAGGAGCGCGCCTACGGCTTCCACGCCGGCGAGGTTGAAACGGCCTTTTTGCTGAACGCAACGCCGGAACTGGTGGACTCCTCCGTGTACACCGCAAACTACATCGCCGATGTTGCGAACCCGAAGCCGTTGCTGCCTGAGAACGCAGCGGCCACCTTTGCGTGGCTTACACGCGACATTGCAAAGAGCGGCGTGATGGGCGATCCCAGGCCGGCCACTGCCGAAAACGGACACCGCTGGGTAGATGCTGCAGCGACGCAGATTGCAGCGATGCTTGAAGCCATGCTGGCCTTTGAGGACCCTGCCTGAACGCATGACCCGGATTGATTACGGCAACGGAATCGTTCTCGAGCGAGGCGTTGAATGCAGGCTCGCTGACGGCACGCGTCTGCTCTCTGACCACTACTATCCGGAAGAGGGTGGACCGTTCCCTACCCTGCTGATGCGGCAGCCGTACGGGCGCGACATCGCGTCAACAGTGGTCTATGCGCATCCGGTGTGGTTCGCCCGGCATGGGTACCACGTCGTCATTCAGGACGTGCGCGGACGCGACAGATCGGACGGCGATTTTTATCCGTTTCGCCATGAGCGCAAGGATGGCGCGGAGACGATTCGCTGGCTGCTCGGGCACCCGCAGTGCAACGGACGCATCGGCATGTACGGTTTTTCCTATCAGGGCATGACGCAACTGCTGGCGGCAGCGGAGCAACCCGAGGGACTGGTGTGCATTGCGCCGGGGATGACGGCGTGTGATCTCTACCACGGATGGTTCTACCGCAATGGTGCCCTCAGGCTGGCATCGAGCCTGGGCTGGGGCATCCAGATGCTGCGTGAAGATTCGCGTCGGCTGGGGTTGAAAGCGGCCAGCGATGTGCTGGAGCAGGCGTGGACCCGCGTGCAGGAGCAGCCGCTGCATGCACCGTATGAAGAGCATCCGGCGCTGCGCGCGGACGGGCTGCCGACTTATGTGAAGGACTGGTTTGCGCATGCGGAGCCAGGCGCCTACTGGGAAGCGCTTGATGTGAGCCGGTCGATCGAGAACATCTCTGTCCCCGCACTGCATGTTTCAGGCTGGTTCGATACGTATCTGAACGGCAGTGTGGATGGATTCCTTGCACTGCGCCGCGGCGCCGGGACAGATTTCGCGCGCGACCACCAATATCTTCTGGCCGGGCCCTGGATTCACATTCCCTGGGGCGACGTCGTCGGTGAGGAGAACTTTGGCCCAGCGGCATTGATGGATACGGATCAGCTGCTGCTGCGATGGTTCAATCACTGGCTGAAAGACACGGGTGAATTCGCAAACGAGCCGCGTATCCGGCACTTTGCCATCGGAGAAAACAAATGGTACGAAGCGGACGAATGGCCTGCGGCTCCAACTCACACGCTGTATCTGCACAGTCGCGGAAAGGCCAATTCCCGCAAGGGAGACGGAGTGCTGAGCAACACTCCGCCAATGGATGAAGAGCCGCGCGACGTATTTGTGTATGACCCCGAGGTCCCTGTCTTTGGGCCCGGCGGCAAATCTACTCTGAGCGGCTCGCGCAATCAGGCGGAGATGGAGCTTGGAAATAACGTGCTGGTATATACCGGCGAGCCTCTGCGGGAACGCCTTCAAATCTTCGGACATCCTGCTGTTTCGCTCTACGCCGCAACGTCGGCGGCGCACGCAGACCTGACTGCAAAGCTGGTGCGCGTGCTTCCCGATGGGCGCGCGATGTTCGTGAGCATGGGTGTTGCAAGATCGTCGTGGCTCTATCGCGAAAAGAAGTATGAAGCAGACAGGGTCCACTGCTGGCGCTTCGAACTTGACCCCGTTTCCTGCGTCCTTTCACCCGGCGAGCGGCTGCGGCTGGAGATTGCCGGCAGCGCGTTCCCGCTTTATGACCGGAATCCGTCAACCGGAGTGACTGCGTCGAAGGCAGGGCCGTGGGACTGGTCGCGCTCAACCCATCAGATCGTTCATACCAGCGAATGTCCCTCGGCGCTTCATCTTTCTGTTGTCGAGGGTGCCGGATGACAACTCATTACGAAATTGTTCCCGAAATTGCGTGTACGCGCACAGGCAAACAGTACCGTCAGGGCGCGGAGGCGCTGCGCGACATCAACTTCACGGTCTACAAAGGCGAGATTCTCAGCATCCTGGGCCCCTCAGGATGCGGAAAATCTACCCTGTTGAAGATGATTGCCGGGCTCACATCGGTCACCTCCGGCGAGATTACGGTGAACGGGATGACTCCCGTCAACGCGCGCGAGTTGGTTTCTTTCATCTTTCAGGACGCGACCCTGCTGCCGTGGCGCACAGTAAAGCGCAACATCGACCTGGGCCTTGAGCTGGAGGGAGCAACGCGCGAGCGTCGCGACGGTAAGACGGAGGAGATGCTTGCGCTTGTCGGGCTCTCCGATGTAGCAGGCCGATATCCGCGCGAGCTTTCAGGCGGGATGAAGATGCGCGTCTCCATTGCGCGTGCGCTGGCAACACGGCCTCGCATTTTGCTCATGGACGAGCCTTTTGCGGCACTGGATGAGATGACGCGCAATCGCATGAATGACGAACTGCTGCGCCTGCAAAAGCAACACGGATGGACAATTGTGTTTGTTACGCACTCAGTCGCGGAGGCTGTCTTTCTCTCGTCGCGCATTCTGGTGCTGGCGCCTAATCCAGGGCGCGTGCTGGAGATGGTGAACGTGGAGCTTGACCGCAGTAACCTTGCCGAGGTGCGATCGAGTGATGCGTTCGAGCAGGAAGTGTCTCGAGTTTCACGGATCCTCCGCGGAGCGCATCTGGCATGAAGCGCCATCTGAATACCGCGTTGAATGCGCTCGGCGTCTTTGCCGTGCTGGTCGCGCTGTGGCAGGCGATTATCTGGGTGTTTCGCGTTCCCAGCTTTATGCTACCGTCGCCGGCGCAGGTGGCTGCAACTCTCGTTACACGCATTGCGCCACTCTCGCAGTCGCTGCTGATCACGGCGGAAGAAGCCGGCGGCGGCCTGTTGCTGAGCGTGCTTGCGGGGGTCGCAGTCTCGCTCGTGTTTGCGCAGTCTGGGTGGCTGCGGAGAATGCTGTATCCGTATACGATCCTGCTGCAGACAGTCCCGATTATTGCGGTGGCTCCGCTGATCCTGATGTGGTCCGGCTCAGGTGCGTGGTCGGTAACGCTGATCGCCTTCATCATTTGCCTCGCGCCGATTATTGCCAACACCACGCAGGGCATGATCAGCGTGGAGGAGAATCTGATCCATCTGTTCATGATGCACAA
>JASHUR010000205.1 GCA_030039895.1 Acidobacteriaceae bacterium
CAGGAGATTCCGGAGAGCGTTCAATCGACAATCAACTCCATCAATTCGGAGCTGAGGAAGTCGGATGCGCGGCCTCGGAAGACTCGGAAAGAATCCTCTTCAACCGGTGCAGTCGTCAGCAGTCGGCGCAGTCCTTCAGTGCGCGTGACACAAAATGACACAAAGTCATGGAAGGGAGGGAGTGCTCCGCTTCCGGCATACGCTTGATTTTGTAGGGGTTATTTGGTGGACCTGATCGGGATCGAACCGATGACCTCTTCCATGCCATGGAAGCGCGCTCCCAGCTGCGCCACAGGCCCATTTCGAATGGAATAAATTTATTGTCGTTTACAGGGTCTGATTCGTCAAACCTGCCCGCATCTGGCAACTTGAAGCCAAGATGCAGCATCGTCCCTAAACATTATGTGGCAACGATTTGCAATTGCTCCCATGGCGCTCGCGCTTGCCATCTCTACGGCAACTATCACAGCGAGCGCCCAGATGGCCGCGACGGCCCAGCCGGTGGCCCATACATCCGCAGGACCTTCGCCTTCTTCGCTCCTGCAGCAGGCGCTCTCGAATGTTCAAAGCACCACCGCAGATTTGGATATTTCGCGTTGGAGGACATCGCGCGAGGTGCGTAGCGCGACTCAGGAAGATATCGATTCCATCCAGCACGACCTGAACCAGACACTGCCCGGGCTTCTTGCCCCGGCAGACGCGGCGCCGGGGTCGGTCCCCCCAACGTTTGCCGTATACCGCAACGTGGACGCGTTGTACGACGTTTTGTTACGCGTCTCTGAGGTTGCCGTCTTTGCGGCGCCGGGTGATGAGGCCGATGCGATCGCTTCGTCATTGCAACAGCTCGAGGAAGCACGGAGCAGGTTGGGCGACTCGATTCTTCGCGCTTCGCAGCAGCATGAAGCGCAGATCGCAGAGTATAAGGAGGTCATACGCGCGGCCAAAGCTGCCCAGGCTGCGCCGCCAAAAGAGATCATTATTAACGACGGACCGGCAGGAACTTCTGAGACCGGAAGAAGAACGGAAAGGAAGACAGTGCGGCGGAAACGCGAAGAGAAGAAACCGGCTCCAGCGAAGCCCGCGCCCGGAACGCCGAAACCGACGACTTAGCCGTAATCGGCCAGATTCAAGACAGCCCCGCTTTACAGCTAAATGAAACATTTTTCGCGTGAAACGGGAACCCCAGGCTCCCCAGTCGGTGTCTATAGCTAATGTGAGTGGGGGTTGACGCTCGCTGCCTCCGCCGGTGGCAGCTGTAACGCCTATTCGCAGGTTGGCTTTGCTTCCTGTTAATGTATGAGGAGCTTCTTCAATGCAAGCGGGAGCTGTAGTGGGCAATCTGGCAAGCGTTATCGGCATACATCCTGAGGAGTCTGCGCTGGTCGCACAGTTGAAGGCAGGCTCGGAGGACGCGTTTGCATGGCTCATTGCGACCTACCACCAGCCGCTCTACAGCCTGATCGCACGAACCATACCTGTGGGTTCTGACCCTGCCGACATCACGCAGGAAGTATTCGTAAAAATCTATCGCGGCATCTCCGGTTTTCACGGCGAAGCGAGCCTGCGCACCTGGATTTACAGGATTGCCCTGCATGAGGCCTCCAATCAGCGTCGCTGGTGGTCGCGCCATCGGCGGCAGGAAGTGACGATCGAAGCCGATGTTGGCGACTCCGGAGATGGTCACCAGCTGCACCTGAGAGACACACTGATCGATGAACATGAGTCGCCGTTTGATCAGGCAGTTCAGAGCGAAATTCATGAACGGATCGAGGCGGCATTACGTGAAGTTCCAGAGGCATTTCGTGCGGTTATCGTGTTGCGCGACCTGGAAGGCTTCACCTACGAGGAAATCGCTGAAATTCTGACCGTAAATCTGGGGACCGTGAAGTCGCGATTGATGCGCGGACGAGCCCACCTGAAGGCACAATTAGCGCCTTACGCCGATGCGGCGCGCAAGAGACCCGCGAAGACAGAACAATCCGGGTTGGTAGCGAAGGAGGCCTGATGAAGTCTTGCCAATCCATACGCGATCGATTTTCCGCATATCTGGACGGTGCTTTGACGGGCATTCTCATGCAGGAGATCGCGACCCATCTGGAAAGCTGCGTTGAATGTGAGCGCGAGTTCGCCAGCTGGCGCGAGATGCATGCGGCGCTTGCCTCTCTTGGGCCGGCTCGGGCTCCGGCCGATCTTGCTCTGCGCCTGCGGGTGGCAATCTCTCAGGAGCAGGCTCGTACGACACGGCAGAGTTTTGTCCGCTGGCAGGTGCGCTGGCAAAACACAATGGCGCCCTTTCTGCTCCGCGCCTCGGCGGGCTTCGCCTCTGCCGTGCTGCTGCTTGGGACCGCGGCCATGCTGGTCGGGGCCTTTGCGTCTCCGCAGCCGGTTGAAGCGCGTGATGCCTCAGCCGACACAGCCACCAGCCCGCGCTTTCTTTACTCCATGGTCTCTGCGACCACGCCGGTCTCCGCCGGGATACGGCCGGCAAGCCTGCATACGTCCGGGATGAGCGTGGCGGAGCAGGCCCGCGTGATCCAGAATGCAAATGACGTGGTGGTTGAGGCGTATGTGAACCGCTCCGGGCGCGTCTACGACTATCGGATCATCTCCGGGCCGAATACTCCGGCTGCGCGCGCTCAAATCGAGAATCTGCTGTTGTTCAGTGTATTTGAGCCGGCCCGCGCATACGGCGAGCCTGTGCGCGGCGTCGCCGTATTGTCATTCTCGGGTATCGCTGTTCAGGGTTAGAGCTGGGAACTCAGCCCTGCGCGTCCTTGTATTCCTCGTACCAGGCCATCTGAATCGCTTCCAGCTTTGATTCATTGGACTTTGCCGGGTCGTCGCTGAAGCCCTCAAGCTCGACGACCTTCTTGTGCAGATCGGTGAAGCGCACCGTAAGCGGATCGATGTCAGGAAACTTCTCCTGCAGTTGAATGCCGATCTCCTCTGCGTCGTTCCAGGTAATCTCCTGAGCCATAGCGGGCTTACTCCTTGTTCTGGGCGAGCGCAAGTGGCTTGCCCTCGGACACATAATTGCGGTTCCAGTTGGGGATCTCAACAACGTACGTTCCCGGACCGGTAATAACAGCCTGGCAGCCGAGGCGCGAGTTCAGCTCAAGTCCCGGCGCCATGTCGAGCCGGTCCAGCTCGTCGTCCTCTGCCTCGCTGATTCCCGACGCGCCTTCCTTCACGAGGATATGGCAGGTGGTGCAGGCGCAGGAGCCTCCGCAGGCATGGTCGAGAAAGATGTTGAAGTTCTCGGCCACATCGAGGAAGGACATCGGCTTGCCGTGGCGGTCATAGGGCATGCTTCCGTACTCAAATTCGACCGTACGGCCTTCGGGGAGAAATGTCACCCGTACCATGTTCGGTGCGGGCGGCTTGCTTAGGTCAATTTCCTGATTTGTCTTCTCTGTCATCGGTGTGTCTCAATTCGTTTGCCGCAAATTCTATTTGATTTCAGCCGGAGCAAAGGGGTGCGGCGCAGTTGGGCCCTCGCCCAGTTTTTCGCCGGCAGATTCCATTGTCTGCCCGCCAAGCGCCGTGGATACGGCTGCATCCATCATCAGCTCAGCAAAACGCCGCGTCGCTTTGTCCAATGCTTCCGTTCCTGCGCGGAGGCTGGTAAGGTCATCGCCTTCCTTCAGAACGAGCAACTCTTCTGACAGCGTGGCGATCTGCTGCTTTTCCTCTTCAGCGAGCTGCAACCAGGCTGAATGGCCCGGCGCTTTCTCGACAGCAGCCAGAATCGTATTGGCCTCATTGCGCGCCTCAATCAGCTGGCGCTGCCGGATGTCTTCCTCGGCGTTGTCGAAGGAGTCCAGAATCATGCTCTCGACTTGCTCATCGGTAAGGCCGTAGGTCGGCTTGACTTCGATCTCAGCTTCCTTGCCGCTTCGCTGCTCGCGCGCAGAGACGTGCAGGATACCGTTCGCATCGATCAGGAACTTAACCTCAATGCGCGGCAGTCCCGCGGACATGGGAGGAACGCCTTTCAGATCGAACCGTGCCAGCGAACGGCAGTCCTTCGCCAGCTCACGCTCACCCTGCAGCACGTGGATGGCGACATTCGTCTGCCCATCCACTCCCGTGGTGAAGTGCTCTGTGGCTGAGGCGGGGATGGTCGAGTTGCGCTGGATGATCTTCGCGACAACTCCGCCGAGCGCCTCAATGCCCAGCGACAACGGAGTGACGTCGAGCAGCAACATGTCTTCCGTGGCCTTGGAACCACCTTCAAGGATATGCGCCTGAACAGCCGCGCCGAGCGCGACCACCTCGTCAGGATTGAGCTCGATATGCGGCTTCTTGCCGCGTGCGCTCAGGTGGAAGATTTCGTCCGTCAGGGTACGGACTCGCGGAATA
>JASHUR010000206.1 GCA_030039895.1 Acidobacteriaceae bacterium
TGGGCGCGTACCGGCTGCGGTTCCACAGCGGCGAGTATTTTGCAAAGAACGGGGTGACGGCGCTGCATCCGATGGTGGAAATTGTGTTTGAAGTGCGCGACATCGCGGGGCATTACCATATTCCGCTGCTGGTGACTCCGCATGCGTATTCGACCTACAGGGGAAGTTGAACGAATGATGGAACTGGGCGAGAACCGGTATGGCAAAGCCCGTGTGCGGGTGATGAAGGTGGAGCGCGGCGCGGGGCAGCATCGTGTGGATGAGTGGAATGTGGAGGTATGGTTGACGGGCGACTTCAGGCGCTGTTTTGCCGAAGGCGACAACGGCATGATTCTGCCCACGGATACGATGAAGAACACGGTGCATTCAATCGCGCGCGGATCGAAGGAGACAACGATCGAGGGGTTTGCGAAGGAGCTGGTGGCGCATTTTCTATCGACACAGGAACAGATTGATGGCGCGGGAGTGATCATTCGCAGCGTGGGCTGGGCTCCGATGGAGACGCAGGCGGGGAGGCATCGCGCGGCGTTTATGCAGACCGGGCCGGAGATTGCGACGGCGACGGTGACGCAGAAGCGCGGTGAAGCGGCGCAGATTGCAGGCGGGATGGAGCAGGTAACGATTCTGAAGACGGACAGGTCAGGCTTCTCCGGCTTTAAGCGCGACCGGCTGACGACTTTAAAAGAGACGGAAGACCGGCTGCTGGGCACGGCGATGACGGCCAGCTGGTCTTATACAAAGGAAACGGCGAATTTCGATGCGGTGCGGGCGCGAATTCGCGAGGCGCTGCTGGCGACGTTTGCGGAGCATGACAGCAAGTCGGTCCAGCAGACGCTGTACGACATGGGTAAGGCGGCGCTGCAGGCTGCGGCAGAGGTGGACCGGATTTTTCTTTCGATGCCGAACAAGCACTGCAATTTGGTGGATCTGTCGGCGTTTGGGCAGGACAATCCGAACCACATTTTTGTGCCGATTGATGAGCCTCACGGGGCCATTGAGGCGACGGTGCGGAGAACAGATTGAGCGAGGGCGTAAAGGCGGAGGCAATAGCGGCACACATTCTGGAGCGCTGTTCGGAGCTGTCGCGGTGCACGGAAACTCCGGGCGCGATTTGCCGGACATTTCTTTCGCCTGCGATGGATGAGGCGCATGCGTTGCTGCGAGAGTGGGCCGTAGAAGCGGGCATGACGGCGCGAGTGGACGGTGCGGGGAGCTTTATCGCGTCGACGAATGCGGCGGACGACGCACCGAGGCTGATGATCGGGTCGCATCTGGATACGGTTCCAAATGGAGGAGCGTATGACGGTGTGCTGGGCGTGGTGCTGGGGCTTGCGATCGCGGAGGCGCAGCCCGGGGGCGGGTTGGGAATTGATGTTGTGGGATTCTCGGAAGAAGAGGGTGTGCGCTTTGGCGTGCCGTTTATCGGCAGCAAGGCGATGACCAGAGAGTTGACTGCGGAGTTGCTGGAGCGGCGTGATGGCGCGGGCGCGACGGTGCAGGAGGCGCTGAATGCATTTGCGAAGGCAAAGCCGGATGCGGTTATGACCGGGCTTCCGAAGGGAACGCGCGGGTATCTGGAGTTCCATATTGAGCAGGGACCTGTGCTGGAAGCTGCGGGGCTTGCGCTCGGTGTAGTGACGGCGATTGCGGGTCAAACACGCGGCATGATGACGTTTGTCGGCCAGGCCGGGCATGCGGGGACGACTCCGATGGCGCAGCGGCAGGATGCGTTGGCTGCGGCTGCGGAGTGGATTGTGAGCGTGGAAGAGATAGCGCGCAGGACGGAAGGTCTGATAGCGACGGTGGGGCAGATAAGCGCAGAGCCAAATGCGGTGAATGTGATTGCAGGGGAGGCGAGATGTTCGCTGGATGTGCGTCACGCGGATGACCCGGTACGCACGCGGGCATTAAGTGTGATCATGCGTGCGGCAGAAGAGATTGTTGCGCGGCGCGGCTTGTGCTGCGGCTGGAGCGAGGCGCACGCGGAGGCGGCAGTGCCGATGGATGCCGGGATGGTAGCGATGGCGGAACGGGCTGTGGAGCGGGCTGGGCATCGGGTGCGGCGCATGGTGAGCGGGGCAGGGCATGACGCGATGGTGTTGGCTCCACATGTGCCCTCGGGTATGATCTTTCTTCGTTGTCCGGGTGGACTGAGCCATCATCCGGATGAGACGGTGCTGGCTGAAGACGTGGCGGCGGCATACAAGGCGGGGCTGCAATTCCTGGATGAATTTGATCGCGCGTGGAGCGTGGGAGAGAGAAGAACGAGTGCATAATCTGGGCCAGACACGCAGTGTTCGCAAGCAGAGCCACTTACTGCATACGCCGGACACATTCATCCGCACGCAATTGCCGGGAAGTGAGAAGACGGTAGTGGTCGTGCACGTTTCGCCCGCACTGGGCGCGGCTTTCACGCAATATACGGCTGAGTTTGAGACGGGCGGAGTGCTGGGCCCGGCGCTTGGGCAGCGTTTTGTCTATGTGCTTGAGGGCCAGGTTGAGGTTGAGGCCGACGGTGAGTCTCACAATTTGTGCAAAGACGGTTACATATATCTTCCCGAGGGAGTGCAGCATACCTGCCGGTCGACAAATGGCGCACGCGCGGCGGTGATTGAGAAGCGCTATGTGAGCGTCGCGGGTGCGAAGCCACCTGAAGTGCTGGTGGGACATGAGCCGGATGTTGCAGGGCAGCCGCTGAAGGGTGACGAGGACCTGCTGGTGCGAGGCCTGTTGCCGGACACATTTGCTTTTGACTTTGCGGTAAACACGATGACCTACCAGCCGGGTACGGCGCTGAGCATGGTGGAGATTCATGTAATGGAGCACGGACTATTGATGCTGGAGGGTGGCGGCGTCTACAAGCTGGACGAGAGCTGGTATCCGGTGACGGCGGGCGATTTTATCTGGATGGCGCCGTATTGTCCGCAGTGGTTTGGCGCGTTGGGCAAGACTCCGGCGAAGTACCTCATCTACAAAGACTGGAACAGGCATCCTCTTGGTTGAAGGGCGATTGATGCACATTGATATGGCGCGGCTGTCGGGAGAGATCGACGCGCTGGCGCTGATTTCAGACGCAGAGGCTCCTGCGGTGACGCGTGTGGTGTTCAGCGAGCGCGACCGCGAGGGGCGAACGTGGCTGAAGGCGCGTTTTGGCGAGGCGGGGCTTGCGATTCGCGAGGATGCAGTGGGCAATGTGTTTGCGCGCTGGGAGGGCCGCGATGCGACCCTGCCTGCGGTTGCTACAGGCTCGCACATCGATGCGATTCCGTTTGCAGGCAAATATGACGGTGTGGTGGGCGTGCTTGGGGCGCTAGAGGCGATTCGGAGCCTGAAGCAGAGCGGCTTTGCGCCGTCGCGGTCGATTGAGTTGATTCAGTTTACGGCCGAGGAGCCGACGCGGTTTGGAATTGGGTGCCTGGGCAGCCGGTTGATATCCGGTGTGCTGGCTGCGGATGGCGCAGATGATTTGCGCGATGCGGAGGGGCAATCGCTGCACGAGCTTCGGGCGCGGGCGGGATTTTCCGGAGAGCTGGCCGAAGTGCGGATGCAGCGCGGGCACTACGCGGGATTTGTGGAGCTGCATATTGAGCAAGGACCGAACCTGGAGCGCGAGGGAGTTGCGATTGGAGCGGTGACACACATTGCGGCTCCGGCGACGCTGCGCATTACGTTTGAAGGCGAAGGCGGGCATGCCGGAGCGAAGCTGATGCCGGGGCGGCGAGATGCTTTTTGCGCCGCGGCTGAGGCGGTGCTGGCGGTGGAGCGAGCAGCGTTGTCGACGGGCGCCGTGGATACGGTGGGTACGGTGGGCATTTGCGAGATTCATCCTGGCGCGATCAACAGCATCCCGAGCCGCGTGAAGATTGCCGCGGACATTCGCGACATTGATGGAACACGTCGCGATGTGGTTGTGAACCAGATACGCGCGGCGATTGATGAAATTGCGAAGCGTCGCAATGTGGGCGCGATGATCGAGATGGTGAATGCTGATCCGCCGACGGCAAGCTCTCCGCAGATTCTGGAGGCGATTGAGCGGGCGTGTGCCGCAGAAAGCGTGAGCCATACGCGCATGGTGGCGCGCGCCTATCACGATACGTCTTTTATGGCCGGGGTGTGCCCGGTGGCGATGATTTTTATTCCGTGCCGCGGCGGTGTGAGCCATCGTCCGGATGAGTATGCTTCGCCGGAGGCAATCGACGCGGGCGTGCGAGTGCTGGCGCGCACGCTGGCTGACCTGGCCGGATGACCAGCGAGGGTGCGCGAGCCTGACATGTCTATTTGTGTACTGCTAACATAAGCCACATTCGCCAAGGAGGGACCTCGCATGTCTACCGCAACTGCTTCTCCTCAAGCCGCAGCTTCTTCCTCGTCCAACGCTGATTTGCCAAAGCTGACGCACTGGATTCATGGGGCGCATGTCGCGGGCGCGTCGGGCCGGTTCGGCGATGTGTATCATCCTGCGTCGGGAAGAGTGCAGACGCTGGTGCCGCTGGCCAACGAGGCCGAGGTTGACCGGACGGTGGCGGCAGCAGCAGCGGCGTTTCCGGAGTGGTCGGTCCTGCCTCCGCTGCGCAGGGCGCGGGTGATGTTCCGCTTCCGCGAGATTTTTGAGAGCCGCATGGATGAGGTGGCGGCGGTGATCAATCGCGAGCACGGCAAGGTGTTCTCTGACGCGCAGGGCGAGGCGACGCGCGGGCTGGAGGTGGTGGAGTTTGCGACGGGAATTCCGCAACTGATGAAGGGCGAGTATACGGAGCAGGTGGGCGCGGGTATCGACAGCTGGTCGATGCGGCAGCCACTGGGTGTGGTAGCGGGGATTACTCCGTTTAATTTTCCGGCGATGGTGCCGATGTGGATGTTTCCGATTGCGCTGGCGTGCGGCAACACGTTTGTGCTCAAGCCGAGCGAGCGCGACCCGAGTTCGGCGATGCTTCTGGCAGAGATGTTGAAGGAAGCGGGGCTGCCGGACGGCGTGTTCAATGTGGTGCACGGAGACAAGGCCGCGGTGGATGCGATACTGGCGCATCCGGTGATCCAGGCAGTGAGCTTTGTAGGATCGACGGCGATTGCGGAATACGTGTATCGCGAGGGCACCAAGCACGGGAAGCGCGTGCAGGCGCTGGGCGGCGCGAAGAACCATTTGATCGTGATGCCGGATGCGGATCTGGACCAGGCGGCGGATGCTCTGGTGGGCTCAGCGTATGGGTCAGCGGGCGAGCGGTGTATGGCGATCAGCGTGGGCGTAGCGGTAGGCAGCCAGACGGCGGACACGCTGATTGGAAAGCTGAAGAGCCGCATTGCGAAGCTGCAGGTGGGCGACGGCGCAAAAGACGGAGTGGACATGGGGCCGCTGGTGACCCGGCAGCATCTGGAGCGAGTGACGAACTATGTGGAGCTGGGCGGAAAAGAGGGCGCGGAGCTGGTGGTGGATGGTCGCGACAGCGCGCTGCCCAAGGGCGATGGGTTCTTCCTGGGCGCGTGCCTTTTCGATCATGTGAAACCGGAAATGCGGATTTACAAGGAAGAGATCTTTGGGCCGGTGCTGGGGATTGTGCGCGTGAACAGCTTTGAGAATGCACTGCGAATCATCAACGAGCATGAGTACGGCAACGGAACGTCGATCTTTACACGCGATGGCGACACGGCGCGCGAGTTTGCGCGGAGGGTGCAGGCGGGAATGGTCGGGGTCAATGTGCCGATCCCGGTGCCGATGGCGTTCCACAGCTTTGGCGGGTGGAAACGCTCGCTGTTCGGCGACCATGCGGTGTATGGGCCGGAGGGCGTGCACTTCTATACGCGGCTGAAGACGATTACGGCGCGCTGGCCGGCGGGGATTCGCGCGGGCGTGGATACGACGATGCCGACGCTTGGGTA
>JASHUR010000207.1 GCA_030039895.1 Acidobacteriaceae bacterium
CGCGCCGTCCTCGTCAATGCTCAAGGCAAGCTGGTTGCTTCGGCTTCTGCCGAGCATGAGCCTTTTCGCAGCCCGCATCCCGGCTGGGCCGAGCAGGACCCCGAAGACTGGTGGCGCGCTACGCAGGCTGCCATTCGCGAGGTGCTAAGCAAAAGCGACTCGAAGATTGACGCCGTCGGGCTTACCGGGCAGATGCATGGGGCGGTCATGCTCGATGCTGCGGGAAATGTGCTGCGGCCATCCCTGATCTGGTGCGACCAGCGCACAGATGCGGAATGCGACTGGTTGCACGCGACCATTGGCCGCGAACGGCTGATCGAACTGACCGCCAATCCCGCGCTGCCCAACTTTACGCTGACCAAGCTCCTATGGGTGCGCAATCACGAGCCGGAGATCTTTGCCCGCATCGCGCATGTACTCTGCCCTAAGGATTACGTTCGCTACCGGCTGACGGGGAAGTATGCAATGGATGTGCAGGAGGCATCTGGCACGCTGCTGCTGGATGTCGCGCACCGGCGCTGGTCGCGTGAGGTTGCTGAGGCATCCGGCATTCCCGAAGCATGGTTGCCGCAGCTCTACGAGTCGCCCGAGATCTGTGCGCACATTTCGGACGAGGCCGCGAACGCTACCGGCTTGACGGCGGAAACTCCAGTAGCCGCGGGCGCGGGCGATCAGGGCGCGGGCGCCGTAGGCATGGGCATACTCACGCCGGGCTCCGTCTCCGCAACCATCGGAACCTCCGGCGTTGTCTTCGCGGCAACCGCCGCGCCCACCCGCGATCCGCTGGGCCGCCTGCACACTTTCTGCCATGCCGTTCCGGGACGCTGGCACGTAATGGGCGTGACGCAGGCCGCGGGCTTATCGCTGCGATGGCTGCGCGACACGATGGCTCCGGGCACAAGCTACGATACGCTGACGGCGGAGGCGTCCAAGGTTCCAGCGGGAAGCGATGGTGCGCTGTGGACGCCGTATTTGTTAGGCGAGCGTACGCCGCACCTCGACTCACAGGCCCGCGCCGCCTTCGTTGGGCTGACCGCTTCGCACACGCGTGGGCATCTTGTGCGTGCAGTGCTGGAGGGCGTGGCCTATTCCCTCAAAGACACCTTTACGCTATTCGCCGAGCTTGGGATTCCGGTGAAGGGTGTGCGGCTGGGCGGAGGCGGCGCGCGCGGGCCGCTGTGGCGTGAGATTCAGGCAAATATTTACGGCTATCCCTGCGACTTGCTGGTTGCCGAGGAGGGCGCGGCGTTCGGCGCGGCGCTGCTGGCCGGAGTGGGCGCCGGCGGCTGGCCCGATCTCGACGCAGCCTGTGCCGCGGCCATTGAGGTCGCCCAGCAGATCGCGCCGGACCCTGCCGCCGTCGAGCGGTATGCTGAAGGGTACAAAGCGTACCAGAAGGTGTATCCGGCGCTGAAGAGGATCACTGGATAAGTCGCGCTGAGCTGTCGGAGATGTTCCTGGAACTAGGCAAGTTCGTCACGTTTGGCGCCAGCATTTTGTCGCTAATGGCGCTGCTGGGGAGCGCGTTCTTTGTGCCGGGGTCGGGATGGGAGGACCGGCTGATCGGTTCCTTGACGTATCTCGCGCTGGCCGGATGCCTGTGCTTTGCCAGCGGCATCCTATTTCGCGAGGACACGCTGCGCCATGATCCGGAGTCAGAGGTGACACTGACTTCGACCCTGCCCGTCAAGCTCTTCTTCTGGAGCCTGGGCCTGATGGTGCTGTTCTTCCTGCTTGGCTGGTTTCTGGATGCGTTTTATATGCCGCATACCTTGGGCAAACAGCCATGGTAGGCAGTAGAGGCGTAGGATAGTGCGCATATGCTGGAGCGTCGCCAAAAGCGCGGCGGCTCCTGGTCGAGATTGCTGGTTGTTTTGCTGTTCGTGGGAGCAGCCACGTATGCCGCAATCGCGGCTTTTGATCCGTGGGCATTTTCTATGGGCGGGCACTTCCACTTGCTGCCTGTGTGGCAGGGGCAGGCGCGGATTGCGTCGACCGACGGCGATTACCTGCTGTTTGTGAGCGTATGGCCGTCGACTTCGAAAAGCGGCATGTATTTGTCGACTCCGGTGCGCGGCGATGCCAGCCTGTGCACGCCGCAGGGCGAACGGTTGAACTTACGGTTGCGCGGAGGGATGGACCGGCGGCTGCCGAGGGACATCACCGGACGGACGATTTACTTTTCCGTGTACAAGCGAAGGTCTTACGGACTGCTGATGGGTAAACCGCAGGTTCCGGCGCTGTCCCTGAAGGGCGCATGGGGGCAGCGCGAAATTCGCGGCGCGGTGGTGAAGGTGCAGGATGATCCGGAGAATCCGAAGCTCAAGGGCATGGCGGTTGGCACTCCTGTCGTGTTTCAAGAGATCAGTTTTTTGTGGCCTGCCTGCCCGAAGAAGTGAAGCAGAAATGCGGCTGATCATTCCCGTACAGTAGAGGTATGACCCGTATCTATGCGGCCACCAGCAATCCGGGCAAGCTGCGTGATTTTGATGTGGCCACAGGCGCTGAAGCGGCCGCAAGCTCTGAGGCGGGCGCGAATTCACAGATCAGGATTGAGCCGCTTCCAGGGCTGAGCACGATTGCGGCTCCGCCGGAGGATGCTCCGGACTTTGCAGGCAATGCGATTGCGAAGGCGGTGTACTACAGCCGATTTGCGCCGGGCGAATGGGTGATTGCGGATGACTCCGGCCTCGAGGTGGACGCGCTTGGGGGCCAGCCCGGTGTGCGCTCCGCGCGTTATGCTGAGGATGCCGGATTCACAACGGACGGCGCAACGACGGACGAGATGAACAATCTGCTGTTGCTGCGAAATATGGCGGACGTGGCGGAGGGACGGCGGCAGGCGCGGTATCGCTGCGTGATTGCGGCGGCGCGGGATGGGGGCATTCTCCAGACTGGAGAAGGTTCAGTCGAAGGCGAAGTCCTCATGGCGCCACGCGGGACGGGAGGGTTCGGATACGATCCCCTGTTCTACATTCCGGCGCTCGGCAAGTCGATGGCCGAGATCGACTTGGAGACGAAGCACCGGATCAGCCATCGCGGGCATGCACTGCGGGCGCTTATGTCTGCCATGCGCTTGAGATAAGCGCAAAACCGGTCGCGTTCTCCAACCTGTCAAGCCCCCGATTCCTTGACGCTCTGTAC
>JASHUR010000208.1 GCA_030039895.1 Acidobacteriaceae bacterium
CTGATGGACGCCGGGATTCATCCCGATGAGATTCTGCCGCTGACCTACATGAACTCGACGGCGGCGATCAAGGCCTTTTGCGGTGAGCGCGGGGGGCTGGTGTGCACCTCGTCGAACGCCCGGCGGGCCTTTGAGTGGGCCTTTGCGCGCGCAGAGAAGATTCTCTTTCTGCCCGACCAGCATCTGGGGCGGAACACGGCACACGCGATGGGGATTCCGATGGAAGAGATGGTAGTGTTCGATCCATACCAGATCAACGGCGGCATAACGCCAGCACGGCTGAAGGCGGCAAAGATCATCCTGTGGAAGGGACACTGCTCGGTTCATCAGCGCTTTTTGCCGCAGCATGTAGACAAGGTACGGGCGAAATATCCCGGCATTCGGGTGATTGTGCATCCGGAGTGCCGCTGGGAGGTATGCCAGAAGGCGGATGAGCTTGGTTCGACGGAGCGGTTGATCAAGCTGGTGACAGATGCGCCTGAGGGCACGATGTTTGCCATCGGGACGGAAATCCACCTGGTGAACCGGCTGGCAAGGGAGTTTGCGCCCAAGGGCAAGCGGATTATTACGCTCGACGACACCGGTTGCCTGTGCACTACCATGTATCGCATCAGCCCGCAGCACCTGGCGTGGGCGCTGGAGAACCTGGTGGAAGGCCGTGTGGTAAACCAGATCAAGGTGCGCGACGATGTGAAGCACTGGTCCCGCGTTGCGCTTGACCGCATGCTGGAGATTCATGCCTGACATGGATTTTGAGGGCAAACACTTCACGCTCGATGAAGCACAGTCGCTGCTGCCGGTGCTTGAGGCGCTACTGAAGCGGGCGATCGAGGCCAAGCAGTCTCTTGAAGAGATTCAGCAGGAGATACAAGCGCTGAGCACTCGGATCTTTTTATCCGGAGGCATGTTTCTGGACGTGGAACAACTGCGGCGGCGGCGGGCCGCGCACGACACGCATGTACAACAGGCCAAAGACTCGCTGGCGGAGATTGAAGCCATCGGTGTGCAGGTGAAGGACCTGGACACCGGGCTGCTGGACTTTCCCTGCCTGATTGACGGCGAGACGGTTCTGCTGTGCTGGAAGATGGGTGAGGAGCGCATCGAGTACTGGCATACGCTGGATGGCGGCTTTCGCGGGCGCCAGCCTGTGGACGAACGGTTCAAAACAAATAAGAACAAGCCGGAGCGTCCGAATTGAGACGTAATTTGAAACCGGGCCGAACCCGGAACAGGCGGCGGGCTGCTTCAATGATCCATTGACGATCTTTTCGAAAGGCGGCGCGATGAGCGCGGCCTTTTTGCTGTGGCGAACTTTTCTTTGTCCGGCTGCGTCTGTTGTGTTGCCGGACGACAAGCCGTCCGTCCGGGTGATATCAAGACAGATGCAGTTCCGTGTGAGGCAGAAAAGCATGCAATTACAATTCCCCCGGACCTATTCGATTGTTTTGCTTCTTTGCGCAGGGCTATGCGTTGCAGGCTGCGGAAAGTTCTTCGTGAAGGAGACCGGAGGCAACACGCCGACCGGCAGCGGCAATTACTTTTATGTCGCGAACGCGACGACGGGCGCGGTGACGGGCTTTTCCGTCGGCACGAGCAGTATTTCGAGCACCTCCGATTCGCCTTATTCGCTTGGCGTGGCGCCGAGCGCGATTGCGGTAACGCCGAGCGGCAGCTATGTGTATGTGGCGACGCTGGCTGGGGCCATCTATGGGTATTCAGTGGGCACCAACGGCGCGCTAACACTGCTGAATAGCGGCAATGCGCTGATCACCGGGATCAGTCCTATTGCCATTAAGGTTGACCCCTCGGGCAACTGGCTGGTAGCGGTGGATCTGACTCCGGCGGCTTATGTCTTCTCGATCAATTCGACGAGCGGCGTGCTGACGCAGCAGGGCAATTCGGTGGCACTGGATGCAGGCAGCCCGAGCCATATTGCGTTTACGCCGAACAACAGCCTGCTCTACATTTCGCTGGGCACGGGCGGAGTGGACATCTGCACCTTTAACGTGAGCAGCGGTGTGCTGACCAAGACCAGTCAGATCCTGAAGCCCAAGGCCACGGCCAATGCCGACCAGGGGCTGGCGGTAGATCCGGGCGGCAAGTTTCTGTTTGTGGCCGAGACGGGCGTCAACGCGGTACGGGTGCTCACGATTGCCACGACAGGGGCGCTGACGGAGGTGAGCGGGTCGCCGTTTGCGACGGGACTGGGGCCCTCCGGGGTGATGGTGGATTCGACGGGGAGCTATGTCTACGTGACCAACCGGACCGACGGGACGGTGAGCGGGTTTACTCTTGCGTCCACAGGCAGCCTGACCAAGATAAGCGGATCGCCGTTCTCGACGGGTTCACAGCCGGGGGATCTGGCGGAGGACACGGCGGGGACTCATATCGGAGTGGCATGCTCGGGCGGGACACCGGATTTTCAGGTGTTCACAATTGGCATTTCGACCAGCTCGACGCCGGGCGCGCTGACCAGCTTTGCCACAAGCACGGCGAGCAGCGCGACGGGGGCGTTCGGAGTGGTGGCCGCGGACTAACTTAAGATTGCCCATCGAAGGTCGGCTATCAAGGACAGCCGACCTCGGCACCTACGACACCTCTGAGAGTTGCAGTGATTGCTCAGAATCCAGGCCGAGCGATGACTACCGAAAGGGCCCCGGCAATTCGATACGTTGTGGCTCCTGAACAGGCGCAGGGCTTGACATGGGTTTTGTAACCGCTATGCTCAAAGTTTGAGGGCCATGTCTCAGTTCTTCCTCGCGCGCTTGCGCGTTTTCTTCTCTTCTATGACGGTTCTGCTGGCTTTGAGCGGGCTGGCAATGGTGGGGTGCGGGCGGTTTTCGCCTGTGTCGAAGAAGCAATATGTTTACGTTTCAGTGAAGGAGATGTTCCTCCGCGACCGGCTCGCAGCAGTATCAGAGCGAGTGGCAAGGGTGACGAACGGGGAGCGGCTGGAGGTGGTGAGCAACGACCGGCGCTTTTACAGAGTGAAGACGCCGGACGGAAAGCTGGGCTGGATTGACGACCGCGCGGTAATTGATCAAAAGACCTATGACCAGTTTGCAGCGCTCGAAAAGGAACACGCGCATGATCCGGTGGTTGCGACCGGCGTTCTGAACTACGAGTCGAATATGCATCTCGCTCCCGGAAGGGATGAGGTGCACTTCTACATGCTTCCATACAACACCAAGGTGGAACTGCTGGTGAGGGCATCGGTGCCTAAGCTGCTGCCTGCACAGGCGGTACCGGTTCCGCTGCACGTGCCTGTGAAGAAAAAGGCGGAGCGGCCGAAGAAAGTGAAGAAGCGGGACCCGAATGCGCCTCCGTATGTGCCGCAAGGGCCGCCGATGGAGGACTGGTGGCTGGTGCGGGGGCCGCAGGGGCAGATGGGCTGGGTGCTGTCGCGGATGATGGACATTAACATTCCGCAGGAGCTGGACGGGCTGGTTGGCGACCAGCGGTATGTGGCGGCGTACCAGATTCGTACGGTCGATGATCCGGGGTCGAAATTTCCGAATGGGCAGGTCCCGGAGTTCTTGGCACTGACAAATGCATGGAAGGACGGGCTTCCGTATGACTTTGACCAGGTGCATGTATTCACTTGGGACGTGAAGCGGCACCGGTACGAGCTGGCGTTCCGGGACCGCGGGATTGAGGGCTATTTGCCGGTAACGATCGGGAGCGGGGTGTTTAACGGGAAGACCGAGCCGACGTTCAGCTTTAAGCAGGCGACAGACAACCAGGACATGGTGATTGATCCCGTGACGGGTACTGCAAGGGCAGCGCATACGATTATGGTGACTTACAGGCTGGAAGGGGACCTGGTGCATCAGGTGGGTGGTCAGTCGCCGGCGAGGCCAAAAGTGGGGGCCGAAGAGGCCGCGCGCAGGGCCCATCGCCGGGCAACCCGCCGAGCCAGACGGTAGAGAGCAGCTAAGAGGCAGTCAGCAAAAGCAAAGAGCCGGGAGGGTTTCCGGCTCTTTTATTTGAGGCGGATTGGGCGCTCTGTTGAGGAGGACGATGCCAGGTTGTATGGCGGCGGAAGCGCAAAGGCCTGGTGCGCTGAAGGTTGAGGCAGCCAAGTAGTCCAGCATTTTTGAGGCGAATCGCATCCAAATCTGAGGGCAATGTGATGGGCAATACTGCGCTGGAGTGCGGGCCGGAGGTTTAGATTGCGAGACCGAAACGCGATGCAGCGGCGGCCGTACGGAAAAGCCCGGATAGGGGGAAGATTGCCTAGATGGGCAAGTAGCTTTATTGTGGTAGTACCCGCATTACAGCGCTCGAGCGGTTGCGAGCGAGCGTTGAGCTGCTGAGTTGGCGGCTAATTTTTCGCACACAGAAACGAATGCAAGCTTCGTTTCCTTTTTATTGATAGAGACGTTGAATTAAAGCAGGAGATCGGCACATGGACAGCAAGCCGGCACAGAATATTCAGGACACATTCCTGAATACGGTCCGTAAAGACAAGACACCCATTACGATTTATCTGGTGAGCGGAGTGAAGCTGACCGGGAAGATTCGTTCCTTCGATAAGTATTCGGTGCTGCTGGAGAACAACAGCCAGGAGCAATTGATCTTCAAGCACGCGATATCCACGGTAGTCAGCAGCCGCTCAGTGATGCATGATGCGCATCGTCCGTCACCAGCGAGCGTTCATGCGACGTCTGCCCCAGCAGCTGCGGGCGACGAAAGCGCGTAGCCTCGGGCATGCGCAGGAGGCCGGGCTGCGCGTATTGATGCAGCCAGGACACGCTTCTAATTGCGTGTTTGGGAGCCCTTGCGTAAATTGAAGCTGACGGTGGTTGCGCATTGAACGAGAAAATGCGGGGAGCCCGACCGGGAGGCGACCGCGCCGTACTGATCGCCGTGGACTTTACGGCACAGCGGCGGGCATCCGTGCGCGGGCCGGTGCGTCCGGTGGCGCAGCTGCGGGCGGCAGCTCAGGCGCGGGACGCAGTCCTGGCGCGGGATTCGCTGGCGGACGGATTCGCGGAGCCTGATGATGCAGGGCAGGACCTGACGCAGAACTCTGCGCAGGGTGCTCCCGCGGGAAACAGTGCAGCGGGGCCGCTGTTTGACCTGCAGGCATCGCTGGAGGAATTTCGCGAGCTGGTTGTTTCTGCCGGAGGCGAAGTTGCGGCTGAGATCGTGCAGAGGCGGCCAAAGCCTGATCCGGCGACCCTGATCGGCAGCGGCAAGGTAGAGGAGATCGCAGGCGTTGCGGCTTCGGCGCAGGCGGACGTGGTTCTGTTTGACCACGACCTGACTCCGACGCAACTGCGCAACCTTGAAAACGCGCTGCCCTGCCGGGTGGTGGACCGGACACAACTGAT
>JASHUR010000209.1 GCA_030039895.1 Acidobacteriaceae bacterium
TAGATGCAAATCATATGCAGTCGATGGGCTTGAGTTCGTCGGACCCGAGATTACTGCCAAGCTCCGAGATTTTTGGCGACATGCAATGTCCGGTAAGAGAGTCGATCTTGGCGAGACCATATTTACCTATTGGTTCCAGAAAATCGACGGCCCCGAGGGTGCAACACTATGGGCTTTTCTGATATACAGACACGTTGCATTTCTGGCATTCACTGGGCCAAAGGCATAACCGAAGGCCCCTCGTTCTCTTCCCGCTCTCCACCTACCAGCCCACCCCTTGTCAACCCCAAAATCTCACAACCCGCACAAACCAAACAGGATAGAAATGCATGTGAACTCCGCGAACCAGCTATAATAAAGATAAGGGTAGAACTCACAAGGAAAGACACAGGGCACAGCTCACAGGCTGTGCCCTTGCTTATTGGCGCACTTCAATCGCAGTCAGTTAACTCATTTGCTTGCACGGATTTGCGCATAACCTCAATCGTTGCAGCGCCTTAGCGCGCAACTCCGGCTAAACCCTTTGGAATCACGATCAACAGCCTCTCAAAGGGCTGCCCGGAGCCTGCCGCGCCCGCTTACGACGCCTTCTTGGGCCGCGACAGCGCAACCGCCGCCTCGCTCGTGAGCACTCGGAAAACAAACGTCTCCTGAAGGTACAGTTGCACCACAGAATCGGTATGGCTCAGGTAACCGATCGAAACATCCTGCCCGAGATTAAGTTCGAAGTCGCCGCCTCGCGTCGTCACCACAAACGCGCCTTCAATCGCCGGGGCCCAGATCAGGTTGCCGTCCACAATGCGCTTCACATGCTCCAGCACGGGATACCCATGGTCCCGGGTCTCCGCCAGCGCCGTATATTCCTGGGCCCCCATCAGGACTGAGTACGGCCCGTTCACGCCCACCAGCCGCAACTGGCTCAACGCATGCGCCACCGCATCCGGATAGTCCCGCACATCCACCGGCAATGTCTCAATGGGGTTGCTCGTGCCTTCCCGGATGCCCTGGATGCCTGCCTCTTTGTATCCATTGAAGATTGCCCGGTCCTCCGCAAAGGCCAGCGTCTTCGCCGCATCCTTCGCGGGCTGCCAGTTCGAGTCCTCTGAGCCGCGCTCCACATCGTCAATCGCCTCGCGCGACAGCTCAAACGGGACCCGCAGCTCCACCAGCGGCTTGACCTCGCGCTGCCTGGCGATGGTCCCCTTGGCCGGAGCGGCAATCTGCTTCAAATGCCCCGTCGCAACTCCGGGCAGCGCAACTCCTCCCGGCGAAGGAACATCCACCGCGCGCCTCCCGGCCAGATACCGCTTCAGAGTCCTCGTCGTCTCTTCCTCAATCTCCGCCCATGCTGCGTCAGAGATCGGCGCAAGCTCCCGATGAAGGTTATTCATCTCTCTCTCCCTTCAGTGATCCTATCCTGAGTGATGTGTCGCGTACGGCAATTGGCTCGGACGAAGGTTCAGGGGAAGGCGGTTCAACCAGCTGCGCCGCGGCACTCTCCGTCGTATTCGGTGCGTCGGTGGTCACGTCGTCAAGAAACGTCACCGTTGGTACAAAAAACAGGTTCCCCGTCGCGGGACGGCTGAAGTCAAGCAGCCGGTCGTAGTTTCCCGGCGGGTTGCCGATGAACATATTCTCCAGCATCGTCTCGGTAACCCGCGGCGTGCGGCAGTAGCCGATAAAGTATGTCCCGAACTCGCCGTGGCCCGGACGCCCAAACGGCATGTTGTCCCGCAGAATCTGCAACTGCCGCCCATTCTCCTCAATACTGGTGAGCGCATTGTGTGCGTATGCCGGCTTTTCCGCATCGCTCAATTCCACGTCCGAGAGCTTGCGGCGGCCGATGATCAGCTCCTGCATCTCAACCGGAAGCGCGTTCCACGCCTTCATGTCGTGCAGGTACTTCTGCACAATCACATAGCTGCCGCCGGCAAAGCCTGCATCTTCGCTGCCGATAATCGCCGCCTCGCGCGCTGCGTCTCCCCGCGGATTCTCCGTGCCATCCACAAATCCCAGCGCATCCCGGTCATCAAAATAGCGAAAGCCGTGCACTTCATCAGCTACTGTGACCGCATCCCCAAGGCTGTCCATAATTTGCATGGCAAGTTCGAAGCAAAGATCCATGCGTTTGGCCCGAATATGGAACAGGATGTCGCCCGGCGTGGAAACGGCATGGCGTCCCCCGGAGCGTATCTCCCGGAACGGATGAAGCTCAGCCGGCCGGGGCGGTCCAAAGAGCTTGTCCCATGCGTCCGACCCGAATCCGGTAACACAGGTAAGGCCGGCCTCTATGTCGCGAAACTCCACCGCGCGAATCAGCCCGGAAAGCCCCGCGCAAAAGGCCCGCAGTTGCGCATAGGCATCCTCATCCTGACGAATGCATACCACCAGAAAGATTGCCGCCCGCATAAGCGGCCCGGCTACTGCCTGCGGAGTAACGGCCTCGTTAAGCTCGCTGGGAGTGTCCATTTCTTCGACCCCGACCTGCGTTTGTATTCGCCTTAGTATCGCATTTCGCCCATCGCTTGGGGTCCACCGGGCCTTTCATGCGCGCCAACGATTTACCATCATCTCTTGAATATGGACTTCTCTACAGCTCTCGCCAACGGAACCGCACGCCTCGGGCACTTGCCTTCAGCGCGCCGCGACGCCGAGCTGCTCCTCATGCGCGCCGCCAACATCGATCGCGCCTTCCTGCTCACGCACCCTGACGCTCCACTCACGCCCGAACAGCTCGCCCTCTACAATCAGTGGATCGAGCGTCGCGCCCAGCACGAGCCCATCCAGTACATCACCGGCGAGCAGGAATTCTACGGGCTTCCGCTCCGAGTCACGCCCGACGTCCTCATCCCGCGCCCGGAAACCGAACACCTCGTCGAAGCCACGCTGGAGCGGTTACCGCACAATATGCCTGTCACCATCGCCGACGTCGGCACCGGCTCCGGAGCCATCGCCATCGCGCTCGCCCACTCGCTCCCGCAGGTATCAATAACTGCTCTCGATACCTCTCCCGCCGCGCTCGCCGTCGCGCGCCACAACGCCGAGCGTCATCACCTCGACAACCGCATCCGTTTTCTCGAGTCCGACCTGCTCTCCGCCGTTGCATCGGAAACCTTCGACGCCATCGTCTCCAACCCACCGTACGTCTCCGAGCTGGAAGTCCTCGCGCCCGAGGTTCTCAACTACGAGCCGTATGCCGCTCTCTTCGCTGGATGCTCCGGCCTCGACATCTACCAGCGACTCATCCCGCAGGCCCGCCATTG
>JASHUR010000210.1 GCA_030039895.1 Acidobacteriaceae bacterium
CAAGCCCCGTCGCCTCCGCCGTCCCATCCACGCATTCCAGCCGCGGATACTGGGCCCGCAGCTCTTCGCACGCTGCCCGCATCGGCCCGTTCGGCTCGACGGCAATCACGCGGTTTCCGTTCTCTAAGAAAATCTCCGCCAGCAGCCCCGTCCCGGCCGCCACATCCGCAACCACCCACTCCGCCGTCAGCCCGCACTCCCGCCGCAGCAGTTCCACCACTTCCTTCGGATATCGCGGACGAAACTCGCGATAGGCCTCCACCCGTGTCGAAAACCGCTGCGTCGACTTCATCGAGATACGGCCAGCGCCACGGAATTTCCCCCACCCAGACACAGTGCCGCCACGCCGCGCTTCGCATCGCGCCGCATCATCTCATAGATCAGCGTGATGAGCACCCGCGCCCCGCTCGCGCCAATCGGATGCCCGATCGCCACCGCGCCGCCGTTCACATTCACCTTTTCGAGCGGCAACCCCAGCTCCCGCGTCAACGCAATCGACTGCACGCTGAACGCCTCGTTCAGCTCGTACAAATCCACGCTGTCAGCCGACCACCCCGCGCGCTCCAGCACCTTGCGCACGCCTGTCACCGGAGCCATCATCACCCACTTCGGATCAACCCCGCTCGTCGCCTGCGCCACAATCCTTACCATCGGCTTCAGCCCGAGCGCCCTGGCCTTCGCCGCCGTCATCACCACCAGCGCCGCCCCCGCGTCATTCACTCCCGGAGCATTCCCCGCCGTCACTGTCCCATCCTTCTTGAACGCCGGCTTCAGTGCCCGCAGCGCCTCGATGCTCGCGTCCTCTCGCACTGACTCATCCGCATCCACCACAGTCGCCGTCTGCCCTTTCTTCTTTGCCGGAACCTCCACCGGAACAATCTCCGCCGCAAACCGTCCCTCGCGCCGCGCCGCCGCCGCCTTCTTATGCGAGTTCAGCGCATATGCGTCCTGCTCCTCGCGAGTAATCCCATATTTCTCCGCAACGTTCTCGCCGGTCACGCCCATGTGGTAGTCGTTGTAGACGTCCCACAGCCCGTCATGCACCATCGAATCCACCACCACCGAGTTCCCCATCCTGAACCCGCTGCGCCCCTGCGGCAGCAAATAAGGCGCGTTCGTCATCGACTCCATTCCACCCGCAACCACAATCTCAGCATTGCCCGTCAGCATCGACTGCGCCGCCAGCGCCACCGCTTTCAACCCCGACCCACAGACCTTGTTGATCGTCATTGCGCTCACTTCCGGCGGCAGCCCGCCATACAGCGCCGCCTGCCGCGCTGGATTCTGCCCCAGCCCCGCCGACACAACATTGCCCATAATGCACTCGTCCACGCTCGTCGCATCAATCCCCGCGCGCCGCACCGCCTCGCGCACCGCAATCGCGCCCAGCTCGGTCGCGCTCAGCCCTGCCAGCGCTCCCTGAAACTTCCCCACCGGCGTACGCGCCGCCGCCACAATTACAATTTCATCCATTCCAGTTTCCACCTCATCTAACTTTTCGATGCGCCCACCCGGCGAGTAGACTCTATGAGCGAACTCATGAAGGTATCAGAGAACACCACCCCAGCACCACCCGCTCCGCCCCAGCCTGAATGGCCCAGCCGCACGCAAGCCGTAGCTCCCTGGTGGCACACCGCGCTCATCGCCGCCATCATCATCGGCGTCTCCGTGCTCAGCGGCATGCATGCAAAAGCCATCGGGACCGGCGGCGGCCACATCCGACGCTACGTCATCACCATCGTGTGGGAGTGGGCCCTCGCGCTCCTCACCCTGTGGGGCCTTCGCCTGCGCCGCACGCCGCTGCGCCAGATCTACGGCGCGCGCCGCGGCGGCTTAAGGCAATTCGCCCTTGACTTGGCCATTGCCATCGCCTTCTGGATCCTCGCCATGGTCGCCCTCGGCGCCATCGCATTCCTGCTCCGCATCCTTCACCTCATGCCGGCGCAAAAGGTCGTCGCCGCCATCGTCCCGCAAAACCTTGCGCAGGTCATCGTCTGGCTCCTGCTCTGCATCACCGCTGGCATCGTGGAGGAGTTTGTCTTCCGCGGCTATCTGCTCCAGCAGTTCTCTTCACTCCGCATCATCGGCGGCGCGCGCTTCAATCTCTGCATCGGCGGCATCGCGTCTTCGCTGCTCTTCGGCGCTGCGCACGGATATGAAGGCATCGGCGGCATGATCGTCATCACCGCATACGGAGCCATGTTTTGCATACTCGCCATCTATCGCGGCAGTCTGCGCGCCGGTATGATCGCGCACGCATGGCACGACTCCATCACCGGAATCATCGTCGCCGTCGCAAAACATGCTCGCCTGCTCTGAAGCAAATCGAATCGTGCCCTCCGGAACGCGCTCTCCGCTCCCGGAAAAAATTGCCCGTACCCTCCATTTTTTTCTTGACACTCTATTTGGTTGCTTCTATACATTCGTTAACTGCGGCATTTGAGTCGCAGAAGAAAAGGGAGAATAGAAAACTATGGCAACGAAAAAGGCAGCCAAGAAAGCGGCTAAGAAACCTGCAAAGAAGGCCGCGAAGAAGAAGTAAGCAATCCGAAGTAGGCAACACTGAGGGGAACGCAATCGCGTTCCCCTCAGTGCTTTTGCGCAGTGTTTATGCGGTGTTCGCGCGCACTCCCATTTCACCCTCATTTGCGACAATAGAAATATGACACGACGCCGCTGGATCGCCGACACCTGGGACGAAGCCACCGCCACCCTCACCGGCGAGCAGGCCGCTCACCTCATTCGCG
>JASHUR010000211.1 GCA_030039895.1 Acidobacteriaceae bacterium
CATTGCCGCCACGCGTGGGAATCAGCGTGGCCGCGGTCGCGCCGCAAGCAAAGGCAAACTCCATTGACTTTTGCGCCCACTGGACCGACTCCTCCGGCCGCATGAACGGAGGCTGCACCAGGATGAAGACCCGCAAATCCATTTCATTGCTTCTCAAAAACTCGGCTGCTGCTGCGAATTGCTCCAGTGTCATGCGCTTGTTTAGGTTGGCCAGCACTTCGGGATGCGCCGTCTCCAGCCCCAATGCGACCTCCAGTTTTCCGGCCAGCAGATCGCGGAATTCTAAACATCGCTGGCCGACGAAGGCCGGATGGCACTCCACGATCACGCGTTCAAAACCACGTACCCGCTCCGCGATCGCAGCGTAATCTTCGACTGGAATCGCGCGCGGATCAAAGAAGCTTCCGCTGTTGTAGAGCTTGACCACGCGGGCCTCTGGCAGCCGCTCCAGAGCGAAGTCGATTTGTGCAGGAATCGCGCCCACCGGCACCGATTCCTCCAGGGTGTTGCGCCACAGATCGCACATTGTGCAACGGAACGGGCACTCGCGGTTGGTCAAAAAAATGGTGGCCGCCGGCAACACTTCGCTGCTGGCCGCACATTCCTCTTCGACAAAGTACGCGTATGGCTGACGCGCATTTAATGTCGCACGCGCAGGGCGCCGCGCCAAAACCCACTTGTCCCGCTCCGCCGCGCTCTCCGGATACTTCGACCCCACAGCAGTCCTCAAAGGTACATCGAAAGAAACTGTTTGCGGTACTCCGCCTCGCGCATGGGCAGCCGGGTGCGCAGCGCATCCACCGGGATCGCTCCGTGTTGAAAGCGCCGCTTCGGGAACACCGGCATCTTCATACCCGTCACTGCCTCAACACCGTGTCCGACAATCTCGCCTTTCAGCTCATACAGCCGCTCCACGCTGTAGTCCGTCAGCTTGATGAATGGAACCGCCTCAGCCACGGCAATCACATCCGGCCGCGTGTATGGACTGAAGCCCGAAAATCCAAAGTGATGCGCCGGTGCGTAGGTGCGCGTGTATGAGCGGCTGAGTCCGCCGCTGTACGTCAGCGAGTGCTTGATTTTGCCCACGCCCCACCCTTCCTGGTACAGCATCTGGTTGTTGACCACGCTGCGAATGGTCAACTCGGGGTTCTCCTCGATGGGGTAGTCCTTGAGGTTTTCGTCGCCGCCATCGCCATCGAGCAGATACTTCCACTCGGGATAGCGCTCGCGGATACCGCGGCACAGCGCCACCGCCATCGTCGCCGATTCCACATCGAGCGACTTGTAGTCCTCGACAATGCGGATCGTCTCTTCCGTATTTAGGCTCGCAGGGTCCGCGTCAATCGGCTCAAGAAAGAGCGTTAGCCCAAGCGTATCCAGAAACGCGCGCGCCTGCTCCACATCCGGGCCGCGTCCCAGGTCCAGCACAAACGCCTTCAGCCGGCCCGGGCTCATGCCCAGCCGCTGCATCACGTAATAAGTCGTCAAAAAAACGCTGCCGCTGTCGATGCCGCCGGAGAAGCACACTCCGATCGGCTCATTCTCCGGCACATGCTTCAGCCACTGTGAAATCTCTTTGGCCAAAGCGCGAATATAGGTCTTTCCAATCTCATCGAGGTTGGTCGGGAGCGAGCTTGACACCGGCGTAAAGAAGCGCGTGTAGAGAGGATCGGGGTCGGGGCAACCGATGAGCTGAATTTCGACGATGTAGTGCGCGGGCACCATGCGCGTGTAGCTGGGATTGAACTGCCATTCCAGCCCCTCCGACTTGAGCCAGTCGTATATGGCATCGATGCGGTGCGCCACAATCAGCACCGGGCCTTCTGTCCGCTTGGCCAGGAAATACCGCATGGGCCGATCCAGCGAACGAGCCATGCGCACGGTCTTGCCTTCGCGCGCAATCAGCGCAAACGACCCCTGAATGCCGCGTACTGCGTCCGGCTCGCCGGTCAGCACGTGCGTGCGAGCCTCCTCGATGGTCAGGTTGTATATCTGGTTGGCTTCCCGCTCGGTGAGGTCGACCACGCGCTCGATGTATTGATGGACCACAGCAATTCCCTTCTCTCGCTTAATGTGCAAAAGCTAGTTTACGCCCTTGCTGGAGTGCTCAACGCTGTTTCCCAACGCTGCATAGTCCACCAGACCTCTACCAATTATCATCACTTTTAATGTCTTATTCGCCTCCTCGCGCGCGGAAGATTCTGTACGCTTCCGACCTCAGCTGTGGCAGCACCGCTGCATATCGTTTTGAGGCTTTGAGAAGACTTGGCCAGGAGATGCACCCCTTTGATGTGCTTCCCTATGCGCCTAAAAACCGTTACCTCAGTTGGCTGCGTTTTCGCTATCCTGCCGGCCCGCTCGTCGCGCGTATCAACCATGATCTGGTCCAAGTGGTACAAACCATCCGGCCTGATATTGTCTGGTTCGACAAGCCCATCTTCTTCACGCCAGCCACGATGCACGCCATTAAGCAGACTGGCGCGAAAATCGTCTTCTACGTGCAGGACGCGCCCTTCGGGCCGCGCAATGACGGCTGCTGGATGCAGTTCCTCAAGGTGCTCCGCATGGCCGATCTGCACTGTCTCGTTCGCAAGGCCGATGTTGCGCGCTACTCCACCTGGGGTCTGCCGTGGATTGAGACCATGTTCAGCTTCGATCCTGCCATCCACTTCCCTCCACCGCTCGGCTTCACCGATACCGACCGCGACCGGGCCGTCTCCTATATCGGATTCCCCTATGAGCAACGCCCTGCCTTCCTGCTCAGTCTTGCTCGCGACCACAAGCTTCCTGTGTTCATCAACGGCAGCCGCTGGCAGCGTATGTTTACTCGGGATGAACAGCAATATCTCACCCTCGGTGGCTTCCTCGCCGCCGACGAATATCGCTCCGGCATCTGGCGCTCAAAAATAAACCTCAGCTTTGTTACGGAAACCAACGAGGACGACATCGCCCACAAAGCGGTGGAGATCGCCGCATGCGGCGGCTTCCTGCTCGCGGTCCGCACGCCCGGTCATCAGGCTCTCTTTGAGGAAGACCGCGAGGCCGTCTTTTTTTTATCGGTTGAAGAGTGCGCCGACAAGGCACGCTTTTATCTCGACCGGCCCGACCTGCGCCAGGCCATCGCCGCGCGCGGCCGTGA
Source organism: Acidobacteriaceae bacterium (assembly GCA_030039895.1). GTDB lineage: Bacteria > Acidobacteriota > Terriglobia > Terriglobales > Acidobacteriaceae > Silvibacterium. Next base: position 3,140 of record JASHUR010000211.1, read on the forward strand.
GCGTGCCGTCAGCAGCGGATACGACAATGACACGCAGCTCGCACGCATCCTCAACCGGCTCGATGGAATATCGGAGTAACGTGCAGCCGTCATCCGCATCCAAACCGCAGCAGGTGGTTTATGCGATACCTGACCTTTCCTCAGCTCACGCAATATAGCGATTGGGGCATCCTCGCACTTCGCGTCATGATCGCCGCAGTTTTCTCGACCAGCGGGTTCAACCACCTCAAGGCTCCCCGCAAGCGCGCCGAGAGCCTGGGCATGAACATCGGCTTTGTCGTTTTTCTTGGCCTTGCAGAGTTTCTGGGAGGCATTGCCATGCTGCTCGGCTTCCTCACTCAATGGGATGCCATCGGCTTCATCCTCATCATGCTGGGAGCCATCTGGATGAAAATAGCCGTCTGGAAGAGCGGCTTCTGGGGAGAAAAATCCATGGGCTGGCACTACGACCTCATTTTCATCGCCATGAATCTGGCCGTCCTCTTCACCAACGGTGGCAACATTGCGATGTTCGGACACCGCTTCTGATAGAGCGGTCGGGTGTTAAAGCCCCAGCCCGCCGTCCACGCTTAGAATTTGACCGGTAATAAAGTGTGGTCCGGTGGCAAAAAACAGTACCGCTGCCGCAACGTCCTGCGGACTTCCGTTGCGCCGCATCGGGGTTTTGCGCGCAAAGTGCTCGAACTCGGCCGCGACCTCTCCGTTCACAATCATCCCCGGAGCCACGCAGTTCACGCTGATCTCTGGCGCAAAGGCCCTCGACATTGTTTGCGTAAGCATGTGCAACGCAGCCTTGGATGTGCAGTAGTGCGCGTGTGTTGGCCACGGATGAATACCGCCTAACGAACCGATATTGATGATCCGCCCGCGTGCCGCCCTTAAATATGGCAGTGCAGCCTGCGCTGTCAGAAAGGGCCCACGCGTGTTGGTTTCAAACATCGCGTCCCACTGCTCCACCGTAATGCTCTCAAGCGCCGCTGTCTCAAAGCGTCCCGCGTTGTTCACCAGAATGTCGATGGTCCCAAGCTCTTCCGCTGCCCTTCGAACCGCTTCGCGCACGCTTTCCGGCTTTCGCAGGTCGGCACAAACCGCCAAGGCACGCACTCCCAGCGCTTCAAGCTCGCTCACTGTGTTCGCCGCTTGCTCTGCGGACTCGCGATAGGTAATTGCCACACTTGCGCCCTCTTCGGCCAGAGCCAGCGCAATGGCGCGTCCGATTCGTTTTGCCGCGCCCGTCACAAGCGCAGCCTTTCCTTCCAGCCTGGGCATGCAGTTAGTTTACGGGCAATTGTCAGACACGCAAGAAACCGCGCGCGGAAGACGCGCGCCCGCCGTCGCCACAGGGTTCAAGCCGCTCCCGCCAAGGAACGCTTTACCAGTGGCCAACGGTGTGAAGGTGTATCAGGTGGACGACGGAGAAGGCCACCAGCCATAGTCCTACAACTACGGAGCCGATGGTCACAACCATTTTGCCCACGCGCTTGTCTGCCGGATGCGCAGGAGCCTTTCGCTTAATACCGAAGCACTGACCGCAGATGCCAGCCAGGAGCACAACGCCGCCGATCATGAGAGTAAGCCACGCCATGGCTCATCCTTTTACTCCCCGAATAGCACGATTGTGAAGTCCTTTTTTGACAATATTTAAAAACTGAGATAGTAACTCTCTGGTTAATCTGTGCGCCAGGTCATATCCCTTCCCGCGATAGTTGCGCTAGCATCGCCCACGATTCATTCTGCCCTTGAAAAATCAAAGGATTTAAACCGACAATAGGAGTTAATGATGAAGGTGTTCCGCTGGTTGTGGGTTATCGCCACGCTTGCCGTCCTCGCGAACGGATACCGTGTCGCCATGTATGTTGTCCCTGCGGACGCGGACCAGGGCAACCTTTCGCGCATCCTCTACTACCACGTGCCTACATGGTGCGGAATGGCGATCTTCTTTACAGTCAACCTCATCTGCTCGCTCGTTTATCTCGCGATTCGCAATCGCAATCCCGAGCGGGCCATGAAAACTGATGCCCTCGCGCTGGCCTCAGCGGAAATGGGCGTAGTCTACTGCCTCATCGGCATGGCCACCGGATCCATCTGGGGAAAGGCCGCCTGGGGCATCTGGTGGACCTGGGATGCGCGCCTTACCACCACACTCGTTCTGTGGCTTATTTATGTCGCATACCTGCTGGTGCGCCGCTTCATCACCGGGCCAGAGATGCGCGTGATGGCGGCCGTGATCGCCATCTTTGGCTTTGCCGACATACCGATTGTCTATATGTCCACCCGATGGTGGCGCACCCAGCACCCTGCGCCTGTTTTCTTTGGCGGCCCCAACACCGGCCTTGCTCCGAGCATGATGCCCGCTCTCTGGTGGAACCTTGCCGGATGGGTTGCATGGGGAGTCTTTGTGGTGGCCCTGCGCTATGCCGCCGAGCGCCGCCAGCAAATCGCCGATCAACAGGCCGCAGCCGTCGCTCTGGAGGCCGCATGAATCCAATGTTCCATCGCCATCTCGTCGCCGCGTACGCAGTTACCTGGATCGTGCAGCTCAGTTATCTGGCCTACGCAGCCCGCAAGTGGGTCGCCGCCCGCAAGGCCCAGCGCGAGATACAGAAGAACCGGCCGTCCTCATAAATCGGCGGCTCATTCTATACTCGTCTTCTCTCGTATACTCTCCTTTGTCTTGCATCCAAGTCACGGTATCGAGAGAAAGGAGTCCTGGAGTGAGCTCAATCGCCACAAGACTTTTCACCCTGACTGTTTTGGTGTCGCCTCTCGTCCTTCCTGCCTCTTCCAGCGCACAATCCGTAGCCGACAACATCAACACCGCGCAAAACATCATCAATGTCGGCTTATCGTCCAAGGATCCGGCGACGCGCGCCCGGGCTATCGCCGCTACCGGCATGATCGCGAAAACCCAGTCGGTTCGCATGCGCATCGAAGGTTTCCTTACCGACAAGGACGTAAATGTCCGCATTGCTGCCGCTGATACCCTCGCCGATCTCGGCTTCCACGAGAGCATCCCTGCGCTCAAGCACGTCCTCGACACAGACCCCGTTCCAGAAGTCGAATTCGCCGCTGCGAAGGCTCTCTACAGACTTAATGACCCACAGGGCAAGCGGACGCTTGAAGATGTCCTATACGGCCAGCTTAACGTCAAATCGGGCTATTTTCAGCGCCAGAAGCGCCGCGTCCTCTCAAGCTTTCACAGCGTACACAGCGCCAGCATTTTTCTGCTCAGCACCAGTGGCGGACTCGTGCCCGTTCCGGGAGCCGGCCTGGGCCTCAGCGAAGTGGCCCGCCTTCTGGACGATTCCACTCTCACGCCTCAGGCCACCGTCGTTCTCCTGCTAGCCCGCGAACATGGGCCTGACATCGACAAACTGCTCCGGTTCTCGCTTACGGACAAGGATGCGACGGTGCGCTCGGCCGCGGTCTTGATGATCGCGCTGACTGCCCGTACCTATATGCGCGAAGACCTGGTGCCTCTGTTGAGCGACAACGACGCGCGCGTCCGCTTCCGCGCCGCCGGAGCATACCTGCACCTGATCGGCGCACACGCGGCTCCAAAACAGTAATAAGGGCTGCGGGAGCGGGGGCGCTGCCTTATTCGGTGCGCAGAGCCTGCATGGGTTCGACGTACATGGCGTGGCGCGCGGGGAACAGGGTGGCCAGCGCCGCAACCGCGCACAGCAGAGTCGCCGCAACCACAAGCGCCAGCAGATTGGTTCCGTTGGCTCCGAGGAGCGAGTCCATCCAGGCGCGCATAGCCAGTGTGAGCGCGGCGCCGATCAGCATTCCTGCGATGGTCAGGCGCAGCATCCCCGCGAACAGCAGCTTGACGATGCTGCCCCGGTCCGCGCCCAGAGCCATGCGGATGCCGAACTCGCGCTCGCGGCGGCTGACCGAATAGGCCATGACCCCATAGACTCCGATGCTGGCGAGCAAGAGCGCCAGGCAGCCGAGAATGGCCGTAATCATGGTTGACGTGCGCTGTCCGGCGATGGATTTCTGCTCCAGCTCCTGGAGTGTCGTAATGTCGGAGACGGCCTGCAGCGGATCAACGGAAGCGACCGCATGGCGAGCGGCCTTGGCCAGCATGATCGGGTTCCCATGTGTGCGGACGATGACGCTCGCATACCCCTTGGGGAACTGGTTGAGACTGATGTAGAACGCCATTTCAGGCTTCGCCGCCGGTCCTGCAAAGTACACGTTGGCAACCTCGCCGACCACGGTGAAGTCTGTGTTGCTCTCGCAGCAATTGATGTGCTTGCCCAGAGGACTTTGGCCGGGCCAGAGCTTCTCTGC
>JASHUR010000212.1 GCA_030039895.1 Acidobacteriaceae bacterium
CGCTCGTCCATTGTGTGGTCGGGCATCGCAAGGTAGTTGTCAAGCGAGCAGGCCTGACCCTCAGGGGTAGATGACAGTTCAACGGCTTCTTCTTCGAGTACGCTCAATTCTTTTTCCGCCTTCAGTCCGTTTTCGGACGGGGATGTTGAAAGCTATTACAAAGTTGCAGTCGATTCGCTGCGGCGTGGGCCGCCCAATCGGCGGGGATGTTGCAACTCGATTACTTCCTTTTGGATGCGTCAGCCGGAGATTGGTCACAAAAGCCGCTCCCCGTAACGCTTTCCTGTACAGTAAGTTTAATACGGCTGTAAAAATTATTTCAGCCACGGCACGCGAATCGAATCCTCGCTCTCAGCCGTTCCCAAATTGAAATTCCAGAGGTTTGTGACCCGTGAATCGCGCGGGTATCATGAAGTCAAATGCACTTTGCCGACTACACCATAATCCTGGTCCTGGCCCTCATCCTCTTCGGGCCTAAGAAGCTGCCGGAGATTGCCCGGCAGATCGCCAGGCTCATGGTAGAGTTCCGTCGTGCCTCCAATGAATTCAAGGCCCAGATTGAGGAAGAACTGCGAGCCATGGAGCAACAGGACCGGCAAAAGAAGCTGGAGGCTGCAGCGCAATCCCCGGCTCTGGCATCCTCGGGAGCTGAATCAACGTCACCCGAAACGGCGGACACGGCGTCCCATCCCGTCGTTCTGCCCCCTACGATCGGGGAAATCGTCAGCGCCGACCCTCCCGGCATGCCCGTAGCATCCCAGGAGCTGCTCGATGCCGCCGCAGTCGAGCCGCATCCCGTTTATGCCGAGGCCCTGGCCTCAGAAAACCACAAAGCTGCGGATCATCAAGGCGCCGGCATCACCCCCGGCCCAGAGAGCGAACAGACCATAGCCAACCATGGATGACATGCTCGATCGCGCGCGATCCGCCGTAAGCCAGCGCGCCGAACTGCCCGGGATGAGCCTGCTGGAACACCTGGAGGAGCTGCGCCGCCGGCTCATGCACTCTGCTGCCGCCCTCGTCATCGGCTTTCTCGTTGCCTGGGGCTTTCATGAAAAGATCTTTCAGTTGATGCAGGCGCCCATCACCTATGCGCTGGCCAAACATCATCTGCCCACGCAGCTCATCATTCAGAACCCCGTCGACGGCTTCAACATGTATCTGAAGATCAGCTTCATGGCGGGTTGCATCATTGCGTCGCCGTATGTGCTCTATCAGGTCTGGCTCTTCATCTCGCCCGGGCTCTATCAGAATGAAAAACGCTACGTCGTGCCCTTCATGACGGCCACGATCTCTCTGTTCCTCGCCGGGGCCTACTTCGGATACAAGTGGGTATTCCCTGACTCACTCGACTTCCTGTTCGGCTTCAGCAAGCAGTTCCGCCCTCTGATTGAGGTGAGCGAATACACAAGTCTCTTTCTGACGGTAATTCTCGGCCTGGGAGCGGCATTTGAACTGCCTATCATCGTGCTCTTTCTCTCACTGTTCGGAATCGTCAGTCCCCGCTTCCTCTGGAAGAACATGCGCTTTGCTATTTTGATCATCTTCATCATCGCGGCCATCATCACTCCTACGCCAAATCCTCTGACCATGTGCATCTTCGCAGTTCCTCTGCTTGCCCTTTACCTCCTCAGCATCGGAGTTTCCTACATGGTGCATCCTGCCCAACGCAGAAAAAGGCGGGAAGCCAAGGAATCAGAGAGTTAAATTACATAGCATGTTCGCCGGCGCGTCTCTGGGCTACTGGATCGCCTTTCACGCAATCGTCGCCGTATTGCTCCTGGTCGATCTGGGAGTGCTGCAGCGCCGCCCTCATTCCCGGCCGGTTCGCACCGCCTGGGGATGGACTGCGGTCCTTGCCGCGCTTGCCTTCTGCTTCGCCCTGTTTCTCTCGCACACGCAAGGCCGTCAGCGCGGCCTCGAATTTCTTTCGGGCTATCTGGTGGAAGGCTCGCTCAGTGTGGACAATCTCTTCGTCTTCCTGCTTATGTTCCGGTTGCTCGACCTCAAAGTCGAACAACAGCATCGCGTACTGCTCTGGGGGATTCTGGGCGCAATTGTCATGCGCGGGGCGTTCATTCTTGCTGGAGCTTCGCTGCTCGCGCGCTTCGCCTGGGTGGAGTACGTATTCGGAGCAGTCCTGCTTGTCGCGGCCGTTCGCCTGTTCCGTCAAAAGCCGGGGTCCGCTTCGCTCTCCCGCCCCGCTCGCTGGATACTCAACCGCGGCACTGGCTCGCAGCTCGCCTTGTCTTCTTTCTTCCTGATCGTGCTTGCTGTCGAAGTGACCGATTTGATCTTTGCGCTTGATTCAATCCCCGCCGTCCTGGCCATCACGCACGACACCTTCATCGTCTACACATCCAACATCTTTGCAATCCTCGGCCTGCGCTCTCTCTATTTCGCCGTATCGAGTGTCTTCGACCGGCTGCGGCTGCTGCATTATGGACTCGCACTGATTCTTGCTTTTGTGGCAATGAAAATGCTCCTGAACCGCTGGATTCAGATTCCCGTCACATGGTCGCTCGCCTTCATCGTTATCGTGTTAGGAACCTTTGCGCTTGCCAGCCGCCTCACCGGGTCAAAACCGCCTCCGGCGCAGCCTCAAAGCTGACAGTTCTGCCTCGAACAATCGAGTGCCTGGCAAAGCGCGCGTCATCGCGGCCCGGAAAATCATTTCGGTAATGCGCACCTCGGCTCTCTTCACGCGCCAGGGCAGACATCACAATCAGTTCCGCAACAGCATGCAGGTTCTCAAGCTCCAGTGAAGCCCGGCTGGCAGCGGGCTCTCTGCGCAGTCGTTCCAGCTCCTGCTGCATCGCTGATAATCCGGCCGCGTCGCGCAGCAATCCGGCATTCTGCCACATCTTCTGTTGCAACTCCTTCAGCACCGCGGCCTCATCTGCCGGCGGCAGTAGAGCAAAGCTGCGCGCACCCGCTCCCTCGCCCGTCGGCACATCGCCTGCCTCACGCATCGCCGCTGCCGCGCGCGCGCCAAACACCAGCCCCTCAAGCAAAGAGTTGCTGGCCAGCCGGTTTGCGCCATGCACGCATGTGCAGGCAACTTCGCCCGCCGCATAAAGACGCGGCAGCGAAGTGCGCCCATTCACATCCGTTCGCACGCCGCCCATCAGGTAATGCGCCGCCGGCCGCACCGGAATCAAATCACGCGACAGATCAAGGCCATGTTGCCCGAGAAACGCGGAAATTCCCGGAAAGCGCTTGCGCAGATCAATACCAGTTACATGCCGCATGTCCAGATACACCAGATGCGGCGCTCCGTCAGCGCCTGTGCCCTCACGAGTGATCGCCCGCGCCACGACATCCCTCGGAGCCAGCTCCAACAGCGGGTGATACCGCTCCATAAAGCGCTCACCGCGTGAGTTGCGCAAATACGCGCCCTCACCGCGCAGCGCCTCGGACAAAAGAAATCGCGGGACACCGGGCAGACTCAACGCTGTCGGATGGAACTGATAGAACTCCATGTCCGAAATATCAGCCCCGGCACGCCATGCCATCGCGATCCCATCGCCGGTTGCCACAGCGGGATTCGTCGTGTCGCTGTACACCTGCCCCGCGCCGCCGCTGGCAAGCAGCACCGCGCGTGCGCGGACCGCGATTAACTCGCCCGCGGTATCAAGCAAAAGCGCGCCGGTTACTGCTCCGTCCTCAACGATCAGATCTACCGTCGTGGTCCATTCGAGCAATGTGATGTTCCGCTGCGCGCGGGCATGCGCTAGCAATGACCGCCCAATTTCGGCCCCGGTTGCATCTCCGTTCGCGTGCAAAATGCGGTTACGGCTGTGTGCGCCCTCGCGCGTGAGCATCAGCCGGCCGTTTTCGCGATCAAAACCCGTGCCCCACCGCAGCAGCTCTTCCACTCGTAGCGGACCCTCCTCCACCAACACACGCGCTGCCTCGCGGTATACCAGACCATCGCCCGCGCCCACCGTATCATCCAGATGCAGCGATACATCTTCAGTGCCGCCCAGGGCCACGGCAATTCCGCCCTGCGCATAGTGGGTGTTCGATTCGTCGAGGGCCTCCTTAGTGACCACCAGGACCCTGCCCTCTTCGCACAACTCGATTGCGGCGCGCAATCCGGCAATGCCCGCGCCCACAATCAGATAATCGGTTTCCCTCGAAACAGCCATAAGATTTGAGGCTATAGCATTCCCGGGTTTGCTATCCATACTCACCCACGTCTCTTCAAAATTCAGCCAGTCCTCTATCTCGCAACACCATTAGATTCCGCCCAAAAGCTGAAAGATGCGCCATGAGCCGTTTGCAAGGATGCTTGTCTTTTCCCGCTTCTCGGGTACTATCGCAATACGATGACGACTCCCGCGCGCTTTCTTCTTCCCTTCTTTTTAGCGATCTCGGTGGCTGCCATGGCCCAAACCCCGCCGCGTCCTATTCCGGTGAAGGTTGTTGTTGTAACCACGTTTGAAGTTGGCGCAGACACAGGCGATGTGCCCGGAGAACTGCAGCACTGGGTGGAACGCGATCATCTCGACCAGATCTATCCACTGCCTGCTGGCTATCATGCCGTGCGCATGAACAGCGACGGGGAGATGGCAATCGTAACCGGTGAGGGAGCTTCGCACGCTGCGGCCACCATCATGGCGCTGGGGCTCGACCCGCGCTTCGACCTGAGCCATGCCTACTGGCTCATCGCGGCGATTGCCGGCGGCAACCCGCAACAGGTATCGCTTGGCTCTGCGGCGTGGGCGCGATGGGTCGTCGACGGAGACCTGACCTACGAGATCGACGCAAGGGAGATCCCCGCAGGCTGGAGCACAGGCTACGTGCCCTTTGGGAAGAATCACCCGTTCGAGGAGCCAGCCAAGCCGATGGCCGGGCAGGTCTATGCGCTCAATCATGGGCTCGTGAATTGGGCATTCAACCTGACGCGCGCAACCCCGCTCGAGGACACCCCACAATTGAAGGCTGCCCGCAGCAGTTTCGACGGTGCGGCGGCAAATCGGCCTCCATTTGTCACGCTGGGCGACGAGCTTTCGGCCTCAACCTACTGGCACGGCAAGCTGCTGGACGCGTGGGCTGCGCGTTGGGTTCCCTATTACACCGATGGAAAGGGCGTGTTCGCAACAACGGCGATGGAGGACTCGGGAGCGCTGCAATCGCTGCAGTTCCTCGCCAATGCGGGCCGCGTGGACTGGCAACGCGTCATGGTGTTGCGCAGTGTGAGCAATTTTGACCAGCAGCCGCGCGGTATGGATGCCGCCGACAGCCTGGCCATGCAGCGCACCGGCAAATACGCCGCCTATCTGCCCTCTCTTGAGACCGCCTACCGCGTGGGACATGTGGTGGTAAACGAGATCGTGGCCCATTGGCCGCAATATCAGAATTCGATTCCGGAGGCGCAGCCGCCTGCGAAGCCATAAGAGCCATTCCAGCCATAGATGCATCGCAGTGGCGGAGTCCGATACGATGAGAGCATCGTGCGATCGATCCTCGTAAAAACAGCTTCAGCCGATTACCCCGTGTACGTAGGCTCCGGCCTGGTGGCAGGCTTCGGCAACCATCTCCGCAAAATCACCGGCAAGCGCGCCGGACGCACCTTCGTTCTTACCTCGCCCAACATCTGGGCGCTGTGGGGCCGGCAGTTTATCTCCGGATTCAAGCCCGGCGAAGCGCCCGAAGTTCTCTTTATGCCGTCCGGCGAGCGCCACAAGCGCCTCTCCAGCATAGAGCGCCTTGCCACCGAGCTTTCTGCTGCCGGCGCTGATCGATCTTCCCTGTTGGTTGCATTCGGAGGCGGCATCATCGGCGATACCGGCGGTTTTCTCGCAGCGATCTACATGCGCGGCATCCCCTACATCCAGATCCCCACCACGCTGCTCGCCCAGGTTGATTCTTCCGTCGGCGGCAAAACCGGAGTGAACCTGAGCACGGGCAAAAACCTCGTCGGCAGCTTTCACCATCCGCTGGCCGTTTTCGCTGACACGGATGTGTTGAGAACGCTGCCCGCCCGCGAGCTGCGCGCAGGTCTCTTTGAAAGCGTGAAAGCTGGAATCATCCGTGACCCGCGCCTCTTTCGCTATCTTGAGGAAAAACGCGATCAGGTGCTGGCCTGCGAACCCAGCGCGATGATGTACGTCGTCTCCGCTTCGGTCAAAATGAAAGCTGAGGTCGTCGGCATCGACGAGCGCGAGTCTGGCATGCGCATGGTCTTGAACTTTGGACACACCCTCGGCCACGCTATCGAGGCCGTCACAGGCTACAGGTCACTACTGCATGGAGAAGCCATTGCCTGGGGCATGCTTGCCGCGCTCAACGTCTGCCGGTCTCGCCATCTGCTGCCGGAGAAGGACGCCAGGCGTATGGAGCAGCTTATTCGTGCCTATGGTCCGCTGCCGGGCTTTCGCGCAAAAATCCCGGCGCTGCTGCATGCTGCGGGACGCGACAAAAAGAACAAGGCCGGCACGCGTCGCTTCGTCGTCACGTCCGGCATTGGCAGAGCGCATGTAATCGAGGACGTAACGGATGCCGAACTGGCCGCAGCCCTCGAACCGGTACTGAACGAGGCAGCTCGATGAACGCAACAGGCACCAGCGCGACCGGTGCCCGGCCAGAGGGCGCCTCCGACGAGCAAAGTTCGGCGGCTGCCGTCCGGCAGATGTTCAACAGCATTGCGCCACGCTACGACCTGCTGAATCATGTGCTCTCCTGCAACATCGACCGTGTCTGGTGGAACCGCACCGCGCGCCGCTTCCGGCATGTCCTCGCGCAGCCGCAGGCATCCATCCTCGACATATGCTGTGGAACCGGAGACATGACCCTCGCTCTGCTCCGCCGCCGTCCCGTCGGAGCCGCGCCCGTTCTTGCCGCCGATTTTTCCCACGCCATGCTCGCGCGCGGAGCAGAAAAATTCCGCCATCACAATGCCGTCGCCATCGAGGCCGACGCGCTGCATCTTCCTCTTTCCGGCAGTTCGCTCGACCTGATTACAACCGCCTTCGGTTTCCGCAACCTCGCAAATTACCAGTCCGGCCTGCGCGAGTTTCATCGTGTGCTCAAACCCGGTGGCGAGCTCGGCATCCTCGACTTCAGCGAGCCCAGCGGTCTGGTCGGCAAACTTTACGCCTTTTACTTCCGCCGTATTCTGCCTGCCATCGGCGCGCGCCTGTCTGGAATGGGCAGCGCCTACAGCTATCTGCCCGCTTCCGTGCAGCGGTTTCCACCGCCGCAGCAAATGGTCAGGCTCATGGAGGACTCCGGCTATACCCAAGTCTCGTGGACACCGTATACCTTCGGCATTGCCGGACTCTATCGCGGCGTCAAGGCATAATGGCTGTGCGTTCGAGCTATGGCGACCTGCACGCCGTCAAGTGTAGGCTAGGTTTGCGATGAACCACGTCATGGTCCAAAAGCCGGCCCGCACTGCTGCTGCAGAAAAGAAGTTCGCGGCTGCGCTCTCGGTCACCGCTGCCGGTGTCATGGCGGTCCTCAAGCTCGTCGTCGGCCTGCTCACTGGCTCGCTTGGCATGTTGTCGGACGCGGCTCATTCCGGCATCGACCTCGCCGGATCTGTTTTAACGCTGCTTTCCGTGCGTGTCTCCGACAAGCCCGCGGATGAAAACCACCCTTACGGTCACGCAAAGGTAGAAAACCTGTCCGCGTTCATTGAGACGTTTCTCATGCTGGCGTCCAGCGTCTGGATCACCGCCGAAGCCATCGTCCGCATCTTCATCGAGCCTGTGGCGCTGCGCTACAGCTTCTGGCCTCTGCTGGTTCTCGCACTCTCTATGGCTGTGGACTCCTGGCGCTCACGCCAGCTCAGGACCGTGGCTACGCGTTACCAGAGTGATGCTCTGAGCGCCGACGCCTTCCACTTTGCTTCAGACATTTGGTCCAGCGCCGCCGTCTTCATCGGCCTCTGCGCCGCATGGACCGGCCATATCCTGAATATCCCATGGCTGCGTTTTGCAGACCCTGTTGCGGCCATCGTCGTCGCCATGTTGATCCTCCGTTTCGGATGGCGCTTGGCCTGGAGGACGGTGGGAGCGCTCACCGACTCCGTCTCTCCAGAAACGCACCGCCGTGTGCTCAGAGAGCTACAGCTCACCGACGGCGTCCTCTCTGTCGACCAGGCGCGCATGCGCCGCGCCGGCAATAAATACTTTGCCGACTTCACCCTTTCGCTCTCGCGTCAGCTCACCTTCCAGCGTGTTGAAGATTTGGTCCGCGAAGCCACTAGCGCAGTGCAGCGCGTGCTGCCTGACGCGGACGTCGTCATACATACTGTTCCTCGTCCCACTCTCACGGAGAGCACGTTCGACAGAATTCGCGCCGTCGCCGCGCGGAACAATGTCACTCTGCACGACATAAGCGTGCAATCCATCGGAGACCGCCTGCGCGTCGAACAACACCTCGAAGTCAATGAAAATCTTTCCCTGCGCCAGGCGCACAGCTTTGTCCGTCGCATTGAAGATGAAATCCGCAGCGAGCTGCCGCAGATCAGCGAGGTGCTCACCCATATCGAGAATGAACCTGCAACCATTGAAACGCCGCAGATGATCGAGCTCGACCGGAACATTGAAGCACACTTGCGGCACGCAGCTTCACAGTTGCCTTCCATTCTCGACATTCATGCAGTAACCATCGGGCGCATTGGCGAGAAACTCCAGGTTTCCTGCCACTGCACTCTGCCGGACGACATGCCCATGCAGCAGGTGCACGAAATCATCACCGCGCTCGAAGACCGTTTTAAGCTGGAATGTCCTGAGGTGTATCGCGTTCTTATTCACCCCGAACCAGCAACTGACAATTACCACTGAAGGGAAACCACATGATCGCCAGCGTCGAGTGGAAGCAGGACATGCTTTTTGAAGGCCATACACAGAGCGGCCACGCCATCAGGTTCGACTCGTCTGCGGAGCACAGTGCCGGCCCAAGTGCAATGGAAGCCGTTTTGACCGCGCTCTGCGCCTGCACCTCGGTCGATGTTGTCAGCATTCTTCAGAAAAAACGGGAGCCTGTGGCGGGTCTCACAGTCTCTGCGGATGCCGAACAGGCAACCACGCCGCCACGAGTCTTCACTCGCATTCATCTCGTCTATCGGATTAAAGGCAAGGTAACCGCAGCAGCTGCCCAACACGCTGTCTCGCTCTCCAAGAACAAATACTGCTCGGTCTCGCAGATGCTTGAGAAGGCCGTCGAAATCAGTTACTCCATCGAGTACGCTGAATAGGACGCCTGATCAAGCCGGCAAACGATGTTGCGCGCCTTTCAATTCGGACTCGTTCTGCTGATGCTTGCCGCATTGGCCATGATCTCGGCCATCGTTACCATGCACTTCGCCATTCATGGGGCCGAGGTTACAGTTCCTGATTTCAAGGGACTCACTGTCGCCGAGGCGACCAACAAGGCAGCGGCTCTGGGCCTCAATCTCACTGTCGACAATCACTATTACAGTATCGACGTGCCCGCCGGGCATATATCAGGCCAAAGTCCCGTGTCCGGTACAATCGTGCGCCGCGCATGGCACGTGCGCCTCATTGAAAGCCTCGGTCCGCAGCGCATCGCGGTGCCCGATCTTGAAGGCCTCGATCAGCGCATCGCTTCCATTCAAATCCGCCGCGCCGCTCTCCAGATCGGCACAATCGCGCAAATGCCCTGGGCTTATTCGCCGGAGGGCACGGTTATCGCCCAAAATCCCACCCCCGGCGCCGCCAGTGTCGCGCGCCCCTATGTCGGCATGCTGATTGCTGCGCCGCCTGTTGCGACCACCCCAGCCTTCGTCATGCCTGATCTCACCGGTCAAATGTTTTCTGCAGCCGCACTTGAGGTAACGCATGCCGGACTGAAGCTTGCCCCTCCCAGGTTTGTTCCGCCCACAATCCCGCCCATTGCCGGCGCGTCCTCGGCGCAACCAGTCGCACCAGTCGTTCTGGCCGGAACCGTCCTCAGTCAAAATCCGCAGCCCGGCCAGCCCGCCGATGCCTCGACTCCAATCGAGCTCACTGTCGAACAATAAGCGCCGCAAAGAATCCATCACATTTGTGGATTCCCGGAATCGTGCGCAAACATCCCTCGCGCAGCGCTGTGGATCGCAGCATCGCAGCTCCTTGCGCATGCAGCACGCCCTCTCGTTCCAGTCGATCAACTTCCCCGTCCAGCCACACCCGCCGATGTCCTTGCACCCGGCCCAGGCACTCTTCGACCACTGCCTCATTCTCTTCAGGCTCCAGCGAGCAAGTCGAGTAGAGCAGCCGCCCGCCCGGCGCAAGCCCCTCCAGTGCGCGCACCAGAATCCTGACCTGCCGCGCATGTTGCCGCCCCAGGTCCACCTCATCCACGCGAAAGCGAATCTCTGGGTTGCGCCCTATTGTCCCCGTCCCCGAGCAGGGCGCATCGCAGAGAATCAGGTCGTACTCCGCCTTCAACTCCATCGCCGCTGCATCCTGTACAGCGAACCGCAGCCGCTTATCCGCAAAATTTCTGCGCATCGCATCCAGCCGCCGTTTGCTCGCATCAAGAGCCGTGATCACCGCCGCCGGATTCCGCTCTGCCAGAATCGCCGTCTTGCCGCCCGGCGCGGCGCAGGTATCCAGAATGTTCTCGCCGCGGCCCGCCAGCTCCCCAACAAGCTGCGAACCCTCATCCTGAATCCGCACCCAGCCTTCTCGAAACGCCTTGCTACGCGCCACATCGCCCTTCACCACGCGTCGCGCCACAGTCAGGAATTGCCCCTGCGCGAGTTCCACACCCTCATCGGCCAGCGACCGTTCGGCATCCGGATGCGCCAGTCGTACGCTGGTTTCGGCAGGCTCCTGATCGAATTTGCAGACGGTCCGCGCAGTTTCCGCGCCATAGAACCGCTCCCATCGCTCCACCATCCAGCCCGGATGCGCGAACTCCTCGGCCAGCGACTTCCCGCCAGATGCTGCTCGCTGTGCCCGAGTCAGCTTGCGCAGTACGGCATTCACCATGCCTGCCGCAAATCTTTCCCCCGCGCGCTTGGCGAGCTCAACGCTTTCGCCAATGGCCGCATGCGCGGGTATCCGGTCGAGATACAGAAGTTGATACGCGCCCAGGCGAAGCGCCGTCTGCACCGTCGGCGCCAGCTTCACTTCAGGACGCGTCAGTAACGGACGAATTAGTTCATCCAGCTTCAGCTGCCAGCGCAAAGTGCCCAACACGAGCGTGGTAACAAGTGCTCGGTCCTGCGCGGAGAGCGCATCCACCTCACGTCCACGCAACAACTCATCGCTGTGCGCGTCCGTTGTCGCAACTTTCAGCAGAATCTCAAAGGCGGCTGCGCGTGCCGGCGCAACCGGAGGCGCGCTCATTCCCCCAGCCTATCGCCGGTTTCAAGTCTGTTTCCGCGAAGGAACTCCGCAGCGGGCATTCGCTTCTTGCCTTCCAGTTGCACCTCCACCAGCTCAAGCCATGTGCCTTCACCGCACCGGACAAACATCCTTCCATCCCGCACGCGCAATGTCCCCGGCTCCTCTGGCCCGTCCGGGAGCGAACCCGCATCCAACGGCATCAGCCGCTGCGCCACAAACTTTCTCCCATTCAAAAGCGTCCATGCGCCCGGCCACGGCTCAAAGCCACGCCAGCGGTTGTACAACGTCATTGCCGGCCGGTTGAAGTCCAACCGCCCATCGTCCCTCGCAAGTATCGGTGCGTGCGTCGCCTGGGCCTCGTCTTGCTTCGTCGGCCCGGTTGTCCCGGCAGCCAGGCCCTCCAGCGTCTCTACCATCAACGCCGCACCCATCGCGGCCAACAGTGGAAATACGTCCTCTGCTGTCTGGTCCGGAGCGATTGTCAGCTCCTGCTGCAAGAGGATATCGCCCGTGTCCAATCCTTCATCCAGCCGCATTGTAGTCACGCCCGTCTTCGCCTCACCGTTCGCGACCGCCCACTGTATCGGCGCTGCCCCGCGATACTTCGGCAGCAGCGAAGCATGCAGGTTCAGGTTGCCATATCGCGGCAAATCCAGCATCCACTTGGGAATGATTCGCCCATATGCAACAACCAGAATCACGTCCGGCGCGATGCGCTCCAGTTGCGCTCGGAATTCCTCATTCCTTTTGATTTTTTCCGGCTGAATCACCGTCAGTCCGGCGGCCAGCGCTGTCTGCTTTACAGGCGGCGCAATCAGCGTCATGCCGCGTCCGCTGGGACGGTCTGGCTGCGTCACGACCAGCGCTACTTCGTGCCCTGCGCGCAGCACCGCCTGCAAGGTCGGAACCGCAAACGACGGTGTGCCGCAGAAAACGATCTTCAAGCTCTTGTCCCTTATTACGTGGACGGCCAGTCCTACCATTCGCCTGCGCGCTGCATCTTGCGAATCTTCCGCAAAATCAGGTCACGCTTCAGCGCGCTCACACGGCGGAAGAACAGAATTCCATCCAGATGGTCAATCTCATGCTGGAAGGCGCGTGCCAGCAGCTCTTCGCCTTCCATCTCGAACCACTTGCCTTTCAAATCCTGCGCGCGCACCCGTACTTTGGCGGCGCGCGAAACCTTTTCGCGAATCTCCGGTACGCTCAGGCATCCTTCTTCCTCGTATTGCTTGCCCTCGCGCGAGATGATCTCCGGATTGATGAGCACGATCCGGTCTTCCTGCTTTTCCTTGAAGCTCAAATCAATGACCGTCAGCCGCTTCGACAACCCGATCTGCGGCGCCGCCAGGCCAATGCCCTTGGCCGCATACATTGACTCGAACATATCGTCTACCAGCTTCGCGAGTTCCTCGTCGAACTCCGTCACCGGTTCGCCCGGACGCTCCAGCACCGGGTCGGGATATTTAACAATCTCTCTCAGCATAGTGTAAGAACCAAACGGCCTCAGTAATTCCGAATCTGCTCAAGGTATCCATCATAGTTCCGCTTGAGTTCCCGCAGCGAGTCTCCGCCGAACTTCTCTAACACCAGCCTTGCGAACGCCAGCGCGACCATCGCCTCTGCTGCAACCCCTGCCGCCGGAACCACACACACGTCGCTGCGCTCGTAGGCAGCCTTCGTCTCTTCGCGCGTATCAAATCGGACCGAAGCCAGCGGACGCCGCAGAGTCGAAATCGGCTTCAGATAACCGCGAACCACAATGTCTTCCCCGTTTGAAATGCCGCCCTCAATGCCGCCGGCGTTGTTGTGTTCACGGGTAAAGCGGGTGTGGGCGCCATTCGCTCGCGTCTCAGCATAGCCGATCGCGTCGTGCACCTCAGAACCCAGAGACTCAGCCGCGGTAACGCCGCGCCCGATCTCTACCGCCTTGACCGCCTGCAATGAAACTACAGCCTGCGCCAGAATCCCATCCAGCCGCTCATCCCAGTTGGCATAGGTACCAATTCCGGCGGGCGCGCCGTGAACTACCACCTCAAACACGCCGCCGACGGAGTCTCCAGTCCGCAGCGCAAGATCAACCTCGGCCTTCATGCGCGCTTCTGCTTCTTCATCCACGCAACCTAGCAGAACTTCATCTTTCTCTCGCAGCGTGCATATCTCGTCCCAGGTTGCGTCGCGCTCCATCTCCGCCCGGCCCACGCGAATCACATGGCTCGCAACATCAATTCCCAACTCCAGCAGCAACGCCTTGGCAATCGCGCCGGCAGCCACGCGTGCGGTTGACTCGCGCGCTGAGGCCCGCTCCAACACATAGCGCGCATCCGGAAAGTCATACTTTAGCGCGCCCGCCAGATCTGCATGGCCCGGCCGCGGAGAGGCCACCGCCTTGTGCTTCGCCGGATCGCCAGCCTCTACCGGCAGCGACTCGGTCCAGTTCTTCCAGTCGCGGTTTTCAATCTCCATGGCAATCGGCGAGCCGATCGTCCTGCCATGCCGCACTCCGGACAGGATATGCGCCGTGTCATGCTCAATGCGCATGCGCCCGCCGCGGCCGTACCCCTGCTGACGCCGCCACAGCTCGCGGTTCACCCGCGCAATATCAATCGGAACGCCGGCCGGTATCCCTGAAACCATCGCAATCAGGCTCTCGCCGTGCGATTCTCCCGCGGTAGAAAAACGTAGCATGCCTTCTCTTCGTCCAAACTTATTCAGCTATTTAATTTTAGATTACGCGCCGGTCAGCCATGCCCATTGTGCTGCCGTCAGCGGAACAACGGAAAGCCGCCCCTGCGTCACCAGTGGCGATCCCGCAAAGACCTTCTGCGCCTTAATCTCCGCCAGTGTGCGCGGCTTCTTCAGCGGCTCGCCCGCGGCAATGCGTACCTGCGGATTCTTCGCGTCCTTAACAACCACGGTTAGAACCTTCGCCGTACCCACCGCCGTTTTCTCATCCCCTGTGTGGTAAATCACCAGATCATCGCCGGGTTTCATCCCACGCAAATACATCACCGCTGCCGGGTTCTTCACACCGTCCCAGATTGTCTGCTCTTCGCGCGTTAAATCCTGGAAGGAATACGCGCCCGGCTCTGTCTTCAGCAAATACGCCATCGCTCCCGTCGCCTCCACCTATCGTCAGTCTTCTCGCTCATGTGCCTTATCGAGGAAAGCCGCTGTATTCAGCAGCGGTCTCTCCATCGATCGCACCCAGTCGGTTACTTCATCCGCACTGCGCCCCGCCGCCACATTGCGTGCAAACTCCGCCCTCATGGTCTGCATCTTTGCGTCCATGTCATCCAGGTAATGCAGCAGCACCGCCTCGGGAATCATCGGCAGCTTTGGCGAACCGAACTCATACTTCCCATGATGGCTCAGCACCAGGTGGCTCACCAGCAGGCGCAGCGCAGGTGGAAACCCTTCGATCGCGTCTATCTTGTGCTCGATCATCCCTACGCCGATCGTGATGTGGCCGAGCAGCTGGCCTTCCACGGTATATTCGAAGTTCGTACCCCAGCGCAGCTCGTGCAGTTTTCCGATGTCGTGCAGCACGGCTCCGGTCAGCAGCAGGTCGCGGTGCACACCGTAGTGCTTTGCCGCCAGATCACAGATGCTCAACAGCGAAACAATATGTTCCAGCAGCCCGCCAATCCACGCATGATGCAGTGACTTGGCCGCCGGGGCCTCACGCAGCGCCGCGGCTATCTCTGCATCGTCAAGGAATGCCCGCAGCAATGCTTTGAGGTACGGATCCGTAAAGCTCTCCACGTAGCTGTTCAGCTCCGCCCACAGCTCATCCACGTCCCGCTCTGTCTTTGGCACAAAGTCGCCCAGATCGAACTCGCCCGCATTGGCCAGGCGAATCCGGTCCACATTGATCTGAAGTTTGTCCTGGTAACGATTGACCTGACCGCGCAGCTTTACGATGTCCCCAGCCGCGAAATCATCTGCATCCGAGGTCTCCCACATGCGTGCTTCAATCTGTCCTGTGCGGTCCCCGAGCGTCAGCGCAAAGTAGGGCGACCCGTCCTTTTTGCTGCGTGTCTGCTTCGCATTTACGGCAAAGAATCCAGTGATTGTCTGGTTCTCGTATCTGCCCAAATCCGCAATGGAGGGTTCTTTCATGCCGGGACTTACTGCTGGCTCGAGGTCGCTGGCGTAGCCGTCGGCTGAGCCGTCGTCGACGACGCGGGCTTGCTCTCTTGCTTTTTCTCGTCGGTCCAGCGCCGCTTCGGGCCCTCTTTCCGCGGATTCTTCTTCTTGACCTTTGATGTATCGCCGTTCAAACCGAGTGGTTGGTCCTGCTGTTGCTGCGTCGCCAGCTCCTGTTTCGTCGCCGGAGGTGGTGCAAAAGGATCAATCTTCGGTCCCGTGTGCTTTTTCTTATGGTGCCTCGCTTCGTCGGCAAAGCGGAGCTTCTTCTGCTTTGGCGCCGGCTCGCTCGCCTGACCATTATCTTCCGGCGTCAACCCAGAAGAAAGATTGTTCGAGGCCACCTGTGTCCCCAGTGCACTCGGACCGGCATTTTCAGTCTTTACCGTAGCTGGAGGCAGTGTTTCGCGTGGCGCCTGTCCAAAACGGATCTTCTCCCGCTTGCCGGGCTTCATGGTTTTCTTCTCTTGCTTGTGGGACAGCCTTGTCTTGCCCCCTTTTGTCTCCGCCACAGTCTCCAGGTGGGCCTTGCCTCCCCGGTTACGGAAGCGGGTCCTCTGATCCCGTTTCTTCTTGCGGGTTGGCGGAGTGTATGCCGTGTAGATCGGCTTCATCTCATTCGGGCTCGCTCCCGAATCCACATAGCCGTCCTTGATCTCGATGTACGCATTCTCGCGCAGCTTCGTAAGATACGTACGCAGCGCCGGGGTCATCTTCTGCATCCCGATATCGTTTTCGATCTCCGGCTCCACGTCCTTCAACGGAGCAATTCCGCCGGGGGTATGCTCGGTGACTTTCAGAATGACGTAGCCCTGCTTCGTACGTATCGGCTCTGTAAACTGTCCGGGCTTCAGATCGAACGTCTGCTCTTCCAATACCTTCGCGAGCTGTCCGCGTTTGAACTCGCCCAGATCGCCACCCGATGAAGCCGTAACCCCAGCCGAGATCGACTTCGCCATCGCTGCAAAATCCGCGCCTGACTTAAGCTTCGCCTCAGCCGCATCCGCTTTCTGCTTGGCCTCTGCAACCTGCGCCGCGTTGTCCGGGTCCGCTGTCGGAACAAGAATCTCGCTCAGCCTCACCTGCTCAGGCTGGTTGAAGTCATCCTTGTGCGCTTCGTAATACGCCCTGACTTCCGACGGCGAAATGTTGATGTGCGCGCCCACCTCTTCGCGAATGACCTCTTGCGAAATGATGCGGTTTCGCAGATTCGCCTTGAAGTCCTCCCAGTTAACGCCCTGCGCCTCGGCGGCTTTCTGCAGGTCGTCCATTGTCGCCAGGTGGTTCTGCTTGCGCATCTGGTCGAGCTCTTTGATCAGCTCCGTCTCGCCCGTGATGCCAAGCTCTTTCCCGCGGGAAAGCAGCAATTGCTGGTCAATGAGGTCGCGTAAAAGATTGGCCTTCTGGTCGTAGAGCTCCTGCTCGGTCCACTGGTGCTGCTGTGACTCCTGCTGCAGGTCCTCGAGAGCACGCTGATAATCCGAGGTGCTGATCACCTGGTCGTTGACCCGGGCAATAATCTCCTCAACCGGGGTTCCGGGATACGGGGACAGGTCATGAACACCGCTCACACTCTGGCCGAGCACCTTGGCTGGAGAAACAAAAATCAGGCTGGTCGCCAGCACTGCGGAAAAGACTACGAAACGGGACGGAGCAATTCGAAGAATCATTGGGTATAGACGTCTCAAGTGGCGCTCGCCAGGCTCGGTCCCGGTCTCCATGGTGCTTATCCGCAAATTGGCCTGGGCTGCGCTAAAAGCATTCTAATCATCCGCTCCATTGAATGCCAACGGAGCCCTGTTACGTCTTGTATACTAAGCACAGTAATGCTCCCGAAAAGTCCTGTCCCTGCAAGCGGGAGCCAAAGGATTTCTCTCAAGCATGTCATCCCGCACCCCTCGCACTATCGTTTCTCTCATCGTCTTCTTTGCTGTTTGCGGGCTGGCCGGCACCTTAGTCAGCCGTAAAGTTGGCGCGCAGTCCTCCGCCGATGAATCAACTTTCCGCGATTGCTTGAAGCAATTCACCAGCGTCTACCAGGTCGTCGCCCAGAATTATGCGGAGCCGCTGACCGGTAATAAGCCGGGCGATGTCATCTATGACGGGGCCATCCCGGAGATGCTCCGCACCCTCGACCCGCACTCCACCTTCTATGACCCCAAGGCATACGCCAGAATGCAGGAGGACGAAAGCGGCAAGTATTACGGCGTGGGCATGTACATCCAGCCGCAAAACAACAAGGTTGTTGTCGTTTATCCGTTTGAAGGCTCGCCCGCCTTCAAGGCCGGCCTGCGCCCCGGCGACGTCATTACAGCAGTTGACGGCAAATCTACTGAGGGGCTCGACACTGTTGCTGTCGCCAATCTCCTCAAAGGCCCCAAGGGAACGCATGTCACCCTCACCGTTTCTCGCGAAGGCGCTGCAGGGCCGCTCACCTTCGACCTCGTCCGTCAGGAGATTCCGCATCCTTCCATCGATCTCAAATACGAGATCAGGCCGGGTATCGCCTACATCCACATCACCCAGTTTCAGGAGACCACCGGCAAGGAGTTCGCTGACGCACTCGACCAGTTCGGCAACCTGAAAGGGCTCATCCTCGATCTCCGCGGCAATCCCGGCGGCGTCCTGGTTGAAGCCGTGGCCGTCTGCGACAAGCTGCTCAACCGCGGTCAGATCATTGTTTCGCAGCGCGGTCGCGCCTATCCTGAGCAGATCTACCGCGCCACGCATGGCAATGACGGGCACCTCTTCCCCATCGTCGTGCTGGTCAATCACGGTACTGCATCGGCGGCTGAAATCGTCTCCGGGGCCCTGCAGGACCATGACCGCGCCCTGATCGTCGGCCAGGTCACCTTCGGCAAGGGACTCGTGCAGACCGTCTATCCTCTCTCAGACGGCACCGGCCTCGCGCTCACCACGTACCACTACTACACGCCCAGCGGGCGCCTCATCCAGCGCAACTACAATGGCGTCTCGCTGTACGACTACTTCTACAACCACGATCAGCCCGAGAACCTGAAGAACCGCGAAGTCCGGCTCACCGACTCCGGCCGCACTGTGTACGGTGGCGGCGGCATCACTCCGGACTACACTATCGAACCGCCCAAGTCCGACAAGTTCCAGGATCTGCTCGACGCCCATAACGTCTTCTTCAATTTCACTGAGCACTATCTCGCCGATCGCACTGTGGGCAGGGATTTCGAAGTAGACAACGCCGTGCTCGACCAGTTCAAGAAGTTCCTGACCTCGCAAAACATTGCTTATACCGATCAGGACCTGGACGGCGTAATGGGCTGGCTCAAAATGAACATCAAGTCCAGCATCATGACCTCTCAGTTCAGCGAACAGGCGGGGCTGAGGGTTCGCGCCAACTGGGATCCGATGATTGCGAAGGCGCTCACCTACCTTCCTGAGGCCCAGACTCTCGAGCAGACAGCCGAGAAGATCGACCTCCAGAAGGAAACGACGGCAAAAAATGCTCCTCCTGCAGCCGACTAAACAAGCTTTCGTAGCAAGCCATGGACATTCGCACCGCTACTCAGGCTGACCTCGCTTCAATCTTGAAGCTGGTCAACGCCGCATTTCAGGTCGAGCGCTTTTTCAAGAATCAGGACCGCCTGAGCGCCGAGGACCTCGAGGCCCATTTCAAAAGCGGCACATTCCTGCTCACGGAAGACGCAGGAACCATCACCGGCTGCATCTACGTCAAACGCCATAACGATCGTGCCTACTTCGGCCTCCTTGCCATTGATCCCTCCCGCCAGAAGTCCGGCTTAGGCCGCCGTCTGGTGGCCGCAGCCGAGGAGTTTGCGCGGGAAACCGGCGCGCGCTTCATGGACCTCCGGATCATTAACCTTCGCGAGGAACTGCCCGGTATCTACGCCAAGCTTGGCTACCAGGTCACCGGCACGGCCCCCTACCCATCCGAGCGCGACCATATGCTCACGCAACCCGTTCACTTCATCTGCATGACCAAGGAGCTCGGCCATCGGCTGTAATCACCTGTAGCGGCTGCCTAGGCAGCGACGGCCTTCTCTTTTCTCCGCCAGAAGAACCATAGCAACAGCAGCGGAAGATCGAACAGACAGCTCACAGCCTCGGTCGCCGGCACGGCCCGAAAGCCCCACGCGTGCGCCGCCCGTCCTTCAATCCACGTCATATAGGCAATCGGAACGTACGACAGCGCCATCAGAATCGAATAGCGCAGACTTCCGCTGTGCCCAACCGCGCCCACCACATCCAGAACCAGTCCCATGCACACCGTTGAAGTTAGCCCGATGAAAAACAGATAGGCCACCGTTCCCACGATGTATGCAACCGAGTCTGTAGGTGCAATCGCAATGAATGCAGCCGGCACTGCAACCACCGCACCTGCTACCGCATAGGCAACGCGGCGGTCGATCCGCGCCGGCACCCATCCCCCCGCAAGGCAGCCCAGCGCCATCAACAGCCCTCCGCCAATGCCGTTAATCCATACCACGGAGGTGCCGCTGACGTGATAATCCGGCGCCAGCGCGGGCAGCAGCCCGATCAGCGCCCCTGCGCCCGGAGGCGCCAGCAGCAGAATCAGCCCAAACAGGTTCTTCCGCTTCAGGCAGGTCTGGCGAAGTTCGTATCCAACCTTGCGAAAATGCGTGGCAAAGCCCGGGCTCTTTACGTGCACTGGCTCCTTGAGGGTGAAGACCACCAGCCCCGGCAGGACCATCAGCACAGCAGCCAGCGAAACCCACAACGATGGCCGCAGGCGCAGCGCCAGATACAGAATCAGCCCCGGCCCAATCGCGCCGCCGCCCAGGTTGCTCGCCTGCGCCCATGCTGCCGTTCGCGTCCTGCTCGGCGGCGCAATCATCGCGGAAATAAGCCCGCCATAGGCGGATGAAATCAGCATGCAGAACACCATGCCGAAGAAATACAGCCACACCGCCGCATGCGCATTGCGGTACAGCATGTACGAGCCGATCGCCATCGCCGCCGCCGCGCCCACGGTGCACAAAAAATGCCACCAGCGCCGCGGCATCCACAAATCTGCCAGCGGACTCCATAAGAAATAGATAGAAGAAGGAATGCCAAGCAGCGCGATTGCATTGGCTACCTGGTCCACAGGCATGCCCACCTGCCGCAGCAGATACGACGCGCCGCCATTCGTCGTGAACCCGATGTAGATCGCATACGGAAGCACGATCCACAGGAACCGGTGCGGGGCAGCTAAATTGCGAGACGGCGGCTGCTCCACGCCCGTCTCGGCGTCGGGCATTGTGCTCAAGCAGGTTGCTCCAGGAAACGTCCGAACC
>JASHUR010000213.1 GCA_030039895.1 Acidobacteriaceae bacterium
ATGCAAGGCCAACTTCTCTCCGATACCGGTGGAAATGAATATATCAACATAACCCCCAGGAGGCTGGGCCGGCTCCAGGTTTATATAACAGTCTTCTTCGACGATGGTCTCGTAGATAACGCTCATTTTGATGCAGATGTTGTCTTGCCAGAGCGTCGACCTGACAAGCTCTTCATCACAGGCATTGGAAGCCCCAATTTCCCGGTGGTATACGTCCCCTTGGCGTTATCGGTCCCAACGTCTAGCTATGACAATCTATTTCCCAAGGCCCTCTACCATGGTGATCCTAACCCGGTGCCGATTCCCGCTAAAGATGTGAAATTCAGGCTCATTTACGGCACAGACAATGGTCCGTCGATTTCGCTTGATGCCGCAACCGGGCAGATCAAAGCGACCCATCTCGGCCATACTATGGTGGTCACGACATTTCAGGGACTTAGTGTATTGACATGCGTGAATGTGATCCGGCGCCCTGGCGACCCTACCGATCTCACCTTATGTCGTGAGCTGGTGCCCCCGGGAATGAAGCCCTTGACGTTTCCGTGGAAAGGATCAGCACCCCCACCAAGAGTTACGCAACCTAGGCCACAGGATTAATAAGTCTGAGTACCTTTAACCAGAACGGGCCGGATGTGGTCATTATGGCTGTTACCAGCCAGATTGGTACAAGTTACACGCAAGGCGGACTGCTGCTTAGCGACTGGCAAGCAGGCGGGTTACTGAAGCCTTCCGCAGTGAAGCCGGTTTTCGCAACACTCGAACAGAGATTGATCCTCTCCCGGCTCGGCCTGCTCAGCGCACAGGACCAGAATGCGCTACGTACTGCGATACGCGGAGTTCTGGGTTGAACCAGCCAGCGGCTTTCGCTCTGTAATACCGCTATTCCCGACTACAATGAAAGAAGTACTTCCTTCCGCAGATCAATAACTCCGAGAGAACCATGATTTCAGTAAGCAACGTAAGCATGCGCTACGGCGCAAAGATTCTGTTTGAAGACGTCACCGTCACCTTCATCGCAGGGCGGCGGTATGGACTTACCGGGCCGAACGGCGCGGGCAAATCAACGTTTATGAAGGTCCTGACCGGCGAACTCGATCCGCAGAAGGGCGACGTGGTGCGTCCGAAGAAGATTGGCGTGCTCAGCCAGGACCAGTTTGCGTTCGATGCCTATCGCGTGATCGATACGGTCATCATGGGCAACAAGTTGCTGTGGTCTGCGCTGGAAGAGCGCGACGCCATCTACTCAAAATCGGAACTGACCGACGAGGACGGCATGCGGCTGGGCGAGCTTGAGGGCATAGTGGGCGAAGAGGACGGATACACGGCAGAAAGCGACGCCGCGATTCTGCTCCAAGGGCTGGACATTCCCGATGAGCTGCACGAGCGCAGGATGAGCGAACTGCAGGGCGGACAGAAAGTGCGCGTGCTGCTGGCGCAGGCGCTTTTCGGCAAGCCGCAGGCGCTGCTGCTCGACGAGCCGACGAACCACCTTGACCTTGATTCGATCCACTGGCTGCAGGATTTTCTGACCCGGTTTGAGGGGACACTGATTACGATTTCGCACGACCGCCATTTTCTGAACAGCGTGTGCACGCACACGGCGGACATCGACTACCAGACGATCATTACCTACACGGGCGGCTACGACGATATGGTCGTGGCGAAGACGCAGATTCGCGCGCGGCTGGAAGCGCAGAATGAGCAGCGCGAGAAGAAGATTGCGCAGCTCAACGAGTTTATTGCGCGCTTTGCCGCCGGGACGCGGTCGAGCCAGGTAACAAGCCGCAAGAAAGAGGTTGAGCGGCTGCAGACAACGGAGCTGGCGCGGTCAAATATTCAGCGGCCTTATATTCGCTTTGATCAGAACCGGCCATCGGGCAAGACAGCGCTGGAGTTTGACAGCGTGGCCAAGAGTTACGGCGACCAGAAGGTGATCGCGGACTTTGGGGCGAATGTGATGCGCGGCGAAAAGATCGCGCTGATGGGGCGCAACGGGCTTGGCAAAACGACTCTGCTGAAGTCGCTGCTTTCAGCGGCTCCGGACCTGGCGGAGAAGGACTTTGCTCTCGATGCCGGCAACATCAAGTGGGGCCACGAGGCCCAGATCGGATATTTTCCGCAGGACCACACGGGCGTGATTGAGCACGGCATGAATGTGTCGGACTGGCTGCACCAGTTCGATCCCAAGGCAGTGAAGGAAGATATTCGCGCGATTCTGGGGCAAATGCTGTTCCGCGGCGAAGAAGGGCTGAAGCCAACGGAGGCGCTGTCAGGCGGCGAGGCGGCGCGGCTGCTGTTCTGCAAGCTGATGCTGCAGAAGCCCAACATCCTGATTCTCGACGAGCCGACCAACCACCTTGATCTGGAGTCGATCAACGCGCTGAACATCGCTCTGCAAAAGTACGAAGGGACCGTGCTGCTGGTTTCGCACGACCACGACCTGATTGATGAAGTGGCAACGCGCATCTGGCACTTTGAGCATGGTTCGATCGACGACTTCAAGGGGCCGTACGAGGAGTATTTGAGCGCGACGGCACAGGCGAAGTGACGCCGCAGCAGAATGTCAAAGATTGATATACTCTGACGCAAAGAGGCAATCATGAGCCAGATGAATATCTCGATTACACCCAAACTGGCAGGCTACGTTCGAACGCAGGTCAAGAGCGGGCGTTACAACAATGCCAGCGAGGTGGTGCGGGATGCACTGCGCCGAATGCAGGAACACGATGCGACATCCTTGCGGCTTTCCGGCCCGGCCACGGAAGCCATGCTCGCTGACCTGACCTCCATGGAGATCGAGCTGATACGCCGCAAGGCGCTTGAAGGACTGGCAGACATGGATGCCGGGAGGTATACCGTCTATGAGGGACGCGACGGACTGAAGCGGCTTGCGGAGGAAGTGAAGGCGCGAGGCAGGAAGCGGCTGCGAGAGAAAGCAAAAGAATAGTGCGCTATCGGTTAACCGCGAGCGCGCGCCAAGATCTCGACGAGATCTTTACGTACTGGGAAGAACGCGCCAGCGTAGAGGTCGCCGACCGGCTGATTGACAGCATCATCGACTATCTGTGGGTGCTTGGCCAATTTTCGAAAGCGGGAAAGCCCGCAACTGAAACACCTGGCAATCTGCGACGCTTGTCAGCCGGTCAGTATCTGGTCTACTACCGCATCTCGCGACGCACGATCGATATCATCCACATCTTTCACGGCGCGAGGAGCCAGGAACGAGCGCTTCGAGGCCGAAAGAAAACCACCTGATTGGAATAGAACCCCCTGTGGCTCTCCTGCTGAATGCCCAGTCCGTCACCAAATCCTTCGGCGCGACCACGCTTTTTCGCGATGTATCGTTCACGGTGAATGACGGAGACCGCATCGGGCTGATTGGTCCGAACGGAAGCGGCAAATCAACTTTGCTGAGGATGCTTGCTGGCGAAGTGGAGCCGGACTCCGGCGAAGTTACGCCGCGCAAGAACCTGCGCATGGCCTATGTTGAGCAGGACTCCCGCTTCCCTGCCGGAGCGACGGTCCGCGCGATCATTGAGACCGCGCTGCGAAGGGCCGGTGCGCCTGAACCTGACTGGGAGCAGCGGCTGAGGACGACGCTGGGCATGGCGGGCTTCAGTGATTTTGAAGCGGAGGCAGCAAGCTTCTCCGGAGGGTGGAAGAAGCGGCTGGCCATTGCGGAAGCGCTGGTGCAGAAACCAGACCTGCTGCTGCTGGACGAGCCGACGAATCATCTGGACCTGGCCGGGATTGAATGGCTGGAAGGGCTGGTTGCGGCGGAGCCGTTCGCGTCCGTTGTCATCAGCCACGACCGCTATTTTCTTGAGAACACGACGACGCAGATGGCCGAGCTGAGCCGCGCATATCCCAGCGGAATGCTGCGCTCGGACGGCAATTACAGCCAGTTTCTTGAGGCCAAGGAGACATTTCTGCATGCTCAGGCCCGGCATCAGGAGACGCTGGAGAACCGCGTTCGCGTGGAGCGGGAATGGCTGCGCCGCGGCCCCAAGGCGCGAGCAACAAAAGCGAAGGCGCGCATTGACAATGCGAACCGGCTGATTGCCGAACTGGCAGAGGTGAATGCACGCACCCGGACTGAGACGGCGGATTTCGACTTTACGGCGTCTGGACGCCAGACCAAACGGCTGGTTGAGTTGGAAGGGTTGAGTTATTCGGTAGACGGCGCGGCGCTGTTCCGCGATCTCGATTTTGTCATCACCGCCGGAATGCGCGTGGGACTGGTTGGGCCGAACGGCAGCGGAAAGACGACTCTGCTGCGCTTGCTTACCGGAGAGCTTGAACCGGAATCTGGCGCGGTCAAGCGGGCAGCGCAACTGCGCACGACGTACTTTGCACAGGACCGGCAGCTTGATGAGGGCCAGACGCTGCGCCGCGCACTGGCGCCGGACAGCGATGGGGTTGTGTATCAGGACCGTGTGATTCACGTGGCGTCGTGGGCGGCGCGATTTCTGTTTACGGGAGAGCAGCTCAACCAGCCTGTCTCGCGGCTCTCCGGCGGCGAACGTGCAAGGGTCCTGATTGCGCAGTTGATGCTGCAGCCTGCCGACCTGCTGTTGCTGGATGAGCCGACGAACGATCTGGACATCCCGACGCTGGAGATCCTTGAGGAAACTCTGCTCGAGTACCCGGGATCGCTTGTACTGGTGACGCACGACCGCTACATGCTGGACCGCATCGCCAATATCGTGATTGGTCTTGACGGCGAAGGCGGAGCGGCCGTGTTTGCTGATTATGCGCAGTGGGAAGCGTGGATGAAAGACCGAGAGGCAGCAAAGAAGCCTGAGCGCGCTCCTGAACGTGCTGTTGTATCGTCCGCTCCGCAGCCGCTGAAGAAGAAGCTTTCGTATCTGGAAGCGCGCGAATGGGCCACGCTGGAAGACCGGATTGCTGAAGCTGAGAACACGCTTCGCGCAGCCCGTTCCATGCTCGAAGACCCTGTTGTTGCGACAGACGCCGCGCGCCTGCAGGCGGCACTGGCCGAAGCGGAAGCAGCCCAGCAGCAGGTGGACGCGCTGTTCGAGCGGTGGGCTGAACTGGAAGCGAAACAGACACAGTAGATCGGCGTCCGGTTTCGGCAACCGCTTGGGCATTGTTCATCACGAGCCGCACCAACTTGACACGTATAGACAGGCATACAAAACTTGCTGGGGACTGTTTTTACTCTCTGAGGTGAATTTGAAATGCTGCGACGGATTGCTCTGGCCTTGTCTTCGTGTGTCTTCTTAGCGAGCTGTTTTGTTGGAACCGGTGGATTGAGCGCGATGGCTCAGGAATCTCATGCGTTCGTGAACACTTTGATGCCGGAGCCTGCGCACCTCTCTGTTGAGAGCGGCTACCTGCCGCTGACGACTTCGTTTACGGCGGCGACAGACAGCTTCCAGAATGACCGGCTGGACAACGCAATTGACCGCATGCTGCTTGAGCTTGAAAACCATACGGGACTGCAGATCGCGCGCACGCCGTCGGAAGCCAAAACGGCGACCCTGCTC
>JASHUR010000214.1 GCA_030039895.1 Acidobacteriaceae bacterium
TCACCGCGTGGCTCAATCCTTGCTTCCACCCAATGCGGGACTTACAGTCCCGCATTTCTTTCTTCACGCACTCCTTGAGACAATGTCTTCGAGATGTCTCTTGGCAGAAGCGTTGAAGTCGCAGAACCGCGCCGTCACTCGGTCCTCGCGTTTACTATCGGCACCATTATTCTGCTGGCGCTCGCCGGGGCTGCTGCCCTGTATGGCGGGGCCCTCTGGCTCAAACATGCCATGCGCGAGTCCCTCCCGCAGCTTGATGGAGAGATTCATCTCCCGGGTCTGACCGCCTCCGTCACCGTCCGCCGCGATCACCACGGCATCCCTTACATCCAGGCATCCAACCTTGACGACCTCTTCATGGCTCAGGGCTACGTCACAGCGCAGGACCGCCTTTGGCAAATGGACATGGCGCGCCGCTTCGCCGCCGGCAACACCGCTGCAATCCTTGGTCCTGCTTATGTCAAGCACGACCGCATGCAGCGCACGCTCCTCATGCGCCAGACCGCTGAGCACATCGTCGCCAATCTCAGTGAAACCAACCGCCGCTACTTCAACGACTACACCCGCGGCGTTAACGACTACATTAACTCCCACCAGGACAACCTCCCCGCGGAGTTCCAGCTGCTCATGTACAAGCCCCGGCTTTGGCGGCCCGTCGACTCCGCCCTTGTCATGATGGACATGGTCCAGTTGCTCGATCAGACCTGGGACATAAAGCTCGACCGCGAGCGCGTCGTCGCCAGCATCGGCCCCACTCTCGCCACGCAGCTCTATCCTGTCGGTTCCTGGCGAGACCATCCTCCAACACAGCAGCCTCCCAACCTCAGCTCACCCTCCTCCTGGGTCCCACTCACTCCGCTTGACTCATCGCAGTCACGCCTCACCCAGCCATCCGTGAATGACCTGCTCCAGCTCCGGCAGCTTGTCGAGGGCTTCCGCATCCGCTGTCCCGGCTGCATCCCCGGCTCCAACGAATGGGTCGTCTCCGGCGCGCATACGACCTCCGGCAAGCCCATCCTCTCAAACGATATGCACCTTCCATATCAAATCCCTGGCATCTGGTATGAGGCCAGCCTCGAAGCGCCCGGATTCCACGCCGCCGGCCTCTCCATCCCGGGTATCCCCTTCATCATCGCCGGGCATAACGACTACATCGCCTGGGGATTCACCGCCATGTACGCCGATATGCAGGACCTATACGTTGAGCAGACCGACGCCCATGGCGAGTACCTCGCCCCCGACGGCTCCTGGCATCCCATCGAGCATCATCGGGAAACCATTCACGTACGCGGCGGCAGCGACGTCACCATAGATGTTGAAAGCACAGATCACGGCCCTGTCGTCACTCCGCTCATCCACCACGAAAGTCGCACCATCTCCCTCCGCTGGAGCGCTTACGACGTCCCTGAAGACAACATCCCGCTCTTCGCCCTCGATACCGCCTCCGACTGGACCAGTTTTCGCGCAGCCATAAGTCGCTGGACCAGTCCCTCACTTAACGCCGTCTACGCCGACGATCAGGGGCACATCGGCTACCAGGCCATCGGACAAATCCCCAACCGCCCCAACGGCATCATGGACGTGCCTATCACCGGCTTCAACCACGAATGGCACGGCTATATTCCCTTTGATCAGCTCCCATCCGAGCTCGATCCCCCAAACGGCATTATCGCGACTGCCAACTCCCGCATCACGCCCAACGGATATCCCTACCCCATCAGCAATGACTGGGCCGATCCCTACCGCAACGAGCGCATCTGGAAGTGGCTTGCCGGCAAAAATAATCTTACCCCCGCCGACATGCTCACTCTCCAGACCGATGTCTACTCTGCCGTCGATCAGGAGCTCGCCCAGCGCTTCGCCTACGCCATCGATCACGCCTCGCATACCGACCGTCGCCTTCGCGAAACCGCCAATATCCTCCGCACCTGGCAGGGCCGCGTCAGCGTCGATTCTCCCGCCGCAGCCATCGTCGCCGCCGCTAAGAAGGCCTTCTGGCCTATGTTGCTCCGTCCGAAGCTTGGTGACGCATGGCGCCTCTACCACTGGTCCGAGAAGGGCTTCGCGCAGGAGCAGTTCATCACCAACAACCCTCAGGGCTGGCTACCGCCCGGCTACGCCACCTGGGACGATTTCCTCGCGGACGTTGTCAAACAGGGGCTATCGGCCGGGCCGCTCGATCTCAAACACTGGCGCTACGGCGAAGCTCATCCCATCCACATCGGACATCCGCTCTACGGCCATCTCCCCTGGTTTCGTCGTTGGACCGGCGTTGGCCCGCTGCCCATGCCCGGAGACACTACCACCGTCCTGCAGGCCGGCCCTACCTTCGGCCCTTCGCAGCGCTTCACCATCGACTGGGCCAACCCCGATGCAGCCACCGAAAACATCGTCCTCGGCCAGTCCGGCGACCCGCTGAGCCCCTACTACCGCGACCAGTGGCCGTATTGGTATAACGGCAAAACCTTTGCGATGCCCTTCAGCGACGCTGCCGTACAATCGCAAACCGCGCACACACTCACGCTCATGCCATGAATTCCCGTCTAGAGACACCCGACGATGCATCACCATCCGGACGTCCGTGGCTTCTCGCCACATTCGTCTTTGTCTGCGTCGTCATCACCATCGCCCCGCTCACCATTCGCGGAACCTCCTGCGGCCAGGACTTTGACTTCCATTTTGAGTCGTGGATGAGCGTCGTCCGCCATTGGCATCAGGGTGTCTTCTATCCTCACTGGATCGCTTCCGCCAACTACGGCGCTGGTGAACCCCGTTTCGTCTTCTACCCGCCGCTCTGCTGGATACTCGGAGCGGTGCTCGGCATTTTCCTCCACTGGACGCGGATATCTTTCGCCTTCACTCTTATCTGCCTTATCGCCATGGCCGCCACCTGCTATCATATGGCCCGCGAATGGCTGCCGCCCTTCACCTCTGCGCTCGCCTCCGGCCTCTACATCACCAATCCCTACATCCTTTTCGTGATCTATGAGCGCTCCGCACTCGCGGAGTTTCTTGCCGCCATATGGCTTCCGCTGCTCTTTCTCTATGCGCTCCGCAAGAAGCCCTCCACCACGCAGCTCGCCCTTGTCATCGCTCTTCTCTGGCTCACCGATCCTCCGGCCGCAGTTATGGGCAGCTACACGCTCGCACTCATCGTCACCGTCGCCGCGCTCTCACAGCGCAGCTTCACACTCATCACCCGCGCCGCCGCTGCCATGGCTCTGGGACTCGGCCTGTCCGCCTTCTACCTTATACCCGCTGTCTACGAGCAGCGCTGGGTCGAGATCTACCGCGCCCTCGCCACGGGCATGCGCATTCAGGACAGCTTCCTCTTCGAACACACCGGAATGGCCTACCACGATCAGGTTCTGCGCTCCGCGTCCTGGATCGCAGTGGTCATGCTTATCGCCACCTTCGCCGCCATTGCTGCGCTCATCGCTCTCCGCTCCACGCGACTCCATCCCCTCCGCCAGCACGGCCGTCCCCTGCTGATTCTCGCCGCAGTCATCACGCTATTGCTCTTCCCCGTCAGTCTTCCCATCTGGTACACCCTGCCCAAACTTCGCTTCCTTCAATTTCCCTGGCGATGGCTCCTCGTCCTCGGTCTAATCGCTGCTGTCTTCGTTGCAGAAGCTCTCGTCACGCTCTTTCCTCGCATCTTGCCACGATCTGTCGGCGCCCCGCTCAAGCCCTCTGTTGGCTTGAGTGGGCTCGTAGTCCTCGTCATCGCCGCCATCACCGCGACCCACGCCTACTCACATTATTGGCAGCGCTGTGACGATCAGGACAACGTCCGCGCCCAGCGCGCCGCCCACAATAGCCCTGGTTTCGAGGGCACCGACGAATACACACCCGCTCCCGCCGACAATTCCACCATCCAGATCGGCCTGCCGCCCATACGCGTCGTCGCAACCGCAACCGCAGATCAGGCTGCCGACGAGCCCTCAGATGACACCGCTGACCAGTCTTCCGACTCTGACGACGACAACCCCGGCAATCCCGACTGGCAGCCGGCTCCCCACGTCCTTCTGCCCGCAGCGATCACCATCCGTCTCTGGCATATTGAGCACATCGTCGCCTCCATCCACTCCCCGCAGCCCGGCTTCGCCGTCTTCCGCCTCATGAATTACCCCGCCTGGCGCATCACGGTAACAGAATGGGCTGTCCCTCAAACTGATTCATCGCGACCCTCGGGAGCGCGTGTGCCTGGACGGCAAGTCCGGGACGACGGCCTGCTTGCCATCCCCATTTCCGCTGGAACCTCTACCATCGACATTCGCTACGGTGCCACGCCCGACGTGTGGGCCGGACGCATCATCTCGCTTGTGGCCCTCGTGTTCTGGCTCGCGCTCTCCGCAAAAATATGGGCCCGTCGCGGTATCATTGAGCGAAATGCAAGCCGAACTCCAGCTCAGTGATATCCTCCACTCCGGCGTTGAATTGACAGATCGCGCCCTTGAACGTCTTCTACCACCAGCTTCACAGGTCCCCACATCCATCCACTCCGCCATGCGCCACAGTACCTTCGCCGGAGGCAAGCGCCTCCGTCCCGTCCTTGTCTACGAGGCCGCGCGCCTCATCGAACAGACAAGGACGTCCAAAGGCAGTCTCCCTGCCGGAGTCGAAGATCTCGGTGCAGCCATCGAGATGCTGCATACTTACTCGCTCATCCACGACGATCTCCCCGCTCTGGACAACGACGACCTCCGCCGCGGCAAGCCCACCTGCCACGTCGTCTACGGAGAAGCTATCGCCATCCTCGCCGGAGACGCGCTTCAGACCCTCGCCTATCAGACTCTCGCGAGCCTGCGATGCCCCTCTCCCGCCACCGTCGAGATCGTTCGCCTCGTCGCGGAAGCCACCGGCACCGTCGAAGGCATGATCGGCGGCCAGGTCCTCGACCTCGAAGGCGAGCACTCCAAACCTACGCCCGAAAGCGTCCACGCCATCCATCGCGCAAAAACCGGAGCACTCCTGCGCGTCAGCATCGTCTCTGGCGGCGTCTATGCCGGAGCCACCCCTGCCGACGCCGCGCGCCTAACCACCTTCGGCGCCAAGGCTGGACTCGCCTTTCAGATCGTCGACGACATCCTCGACGTCACCCAGACCTCAGAGCAACTCGGCAAAACCGCCGGCAAGGACCTCACCAGCGACAAGGCCACCTGGCCAGCCGCCTTCGGCATCGAGCAGTCACGCCGCGACGCCGACCACCTCATCGCTGAAGCCTTTGCCGAGCTTGAATCTTACGGCTCCGCCGCCGCCGGACTCAAAGCCGTCGCCCAATACCTCGTGGAGCGCACCCATTGATTTCGGATGTAAAACCCCTCACCCAACGCGATATCCTAGCCGCGCTCAGCGATGTCTACTATCCGAGCTGCCGTCAACATCCCCCAAAACACCACAGGCCCCGCCATTGCAGGGCCTGCTTCTTGACTAGGTAAAGCACCTCGTTGCTAGAACCCGGTGCCTGAGACGCTAATTGTATGTCCAGTATCCTCCGCGCCTCTGGGATGGCAATCCCCACTGCCTACCGAATTAAAGTACACCGTTCCAGGGTTCACCGCTTTATATGGCGAGGATTGATAGTTTTTTGAATGACGGCCGCCGGGGAGAAACCCCTCAGAAAACACGTTGTCCGGATCGTAGAAACACCATGTGCGATCATCTTGGAAACAAACTGTCACTGTGTCACCGGTATATACACCCGTGAGATCTCCACTCGCCGGAATATTCAGATTGTGATTTTGAGGTTGTCTAGGGGGTTGAGTTGGTCCGGGCATATAATTCTCCTTTTTCGCACCATCGTTGCACGACGTTAACCGGCTGAAAGAGCAGCCAGAATCACAGGGGGTCTATTTCAACTTCGTCTTAAAGCGCGGATCAGCAGTCAATGCCTTCAGATTTGGATCATCCTCAATCGCTTCGACTGCATATCCCTTGCTGATCGACTTCTCAATGTAATGCAACGCATTCACTCGCTCACCAAGAAACTCATAAGCCTCGCCTACGTTCGATAACACATCCGGATTATTCGGCGCCAATGCAAGCGAGGTTTCTATCTTTGACTCTGCTCTGGCCACGTCCCTGTCCTGCGCATACATTGTCGCCAGCGTGGACTGTGTTAGCGCATCCTGTGGCTTCATCGCTACTACTTTCTCAGCTAATTGCTCCGCCCTATGGCGCGCCATCGCCGCCTTGTCTGGCTCATTCGCGCCAGCATACGCCAGCATCAGATTGTTCCACACCATGTAGTTCTTGTCATTCATCTGTAGCGCCTTTTCCGTCATTGCTGCTGCGTCTTGATATCGATTCTCCTCCATATACAGCAATCCCAGATTTGCGTAAGCTACATAGCTGGGACTTATCTCAATCGATTTCTTCAACGCCTGCTCGCCCAGGGCCAGCGATTGCGCGCCGCCCTGATCAACATATGTCGCTCCCAAATTGAAATAGGCCTCAGAATTGTCCGGCGTGAGCTGCAGGGCCTGCTTAAACGCCGCGATTGCCTGCTGATACTTTCCCTGCCGATGATAGAAAGTTCCCAGGTCGTTATATCCCGCCCAGTTATTTGGTTGCAGCGCTGCAGCCCTCTCGAACGTCTTCTCCGCATCCGCGACCCTGCCTGCGTTCTCAAACGACCTGGCCATTCCTTCAAGTGCCGCCGCGTCTTTCGGGTCTAATTGCAGCGCATGCTGGTACTCCTGTACGGAAAGATCGTGCTGTCCAAGCTCATCATGGATTTGTGCCAGCGTCACATACACCGCCGGAATACTGTTATCTAGTTCGACAGCCTTCTGACTATACGCCTGTGCCTCGTTCAGCCACTGGAGGTTTTGGTCAACGCGATATTTCAGCCGGTACGCTTCACCCGCCGCCGCATATCCCAGCGCAAACTGCGGATCTGTCTGGATCGACTGCTTCAGTGCCGCAATCGCCAGGTCTAAATTGCCCGGCTTGTCATAGCGGTCCATATAACCCAGAGCCTTTAGATAGCCCTCATATGCTGCCGGGTCAACCCTCCCGCCAGTGTTCCGCAGCATCCCCGCCGTTACGTTAATGTCCATCAGTTGCGCGAGCTTCGCAACCGTCTCGTCTTCCAAGGTAGATAGATCGCCCGCAGGATCATCCACATCTACGGACCCGAGCTGCCGCAGTGTCTTCGTATCGATCAGGTTTGCCGTGAGGTGAATGTCTGTCCCGTTGCGCTCCACTGCTCCCTTGATCACCAACGTCGCACCAAGCTCCTTCAGCGCAGCCGTCGGATCTGTCACATGCCGGCTCTCGACCACGCTGTTCGGAACCACCCACAAGCTCTGGTTTCCCACATCCAGGTTTGACAGCCGTCCTGTCAACGACTCCAGGAGGCCGTCAATCAACACCTGGTTCTCAGGATTACTCCCGATGTTGTCGAAAGGCAGTACCGCAATGTGCTTCTGTTCGGGAGTCACGCCCAACATCGTCGCCACATGGCTGTGTAGCGACGGCACAAACCACACTGCACAGAACGCCACGACCAGCGCAAGTGCGCTCACCAACACTGGCGTCACCCACCGCCGCCGTCTCGGCGCAGGACGAAGCGCCGACCGCGATGCCTCTTCCCGCAGTCTCCTTGTCTCCGCTGGCTCGCGCGACTTCTGCGCTGCCGAACCGCTTAGCCTCACTGTCGCGTCCGGATCTAAGTCTCCAAAGTGCGAAACGTTCTGCTTCGCCTTCTCAAGTGCCGCTGAGAACTCCGCGCACGACTGAAACCGGTTGTTCACATCCTTGCTCAGTGCCTTGTAAATCACCGGCTGCAGCGCCGGATGCAGCGCGTCCACGCCTTCCGGCGCACTGTTCAGGATCGAAAAAAAGATCGACCCCATGGAGTCGCCCTGGAACGGATTGCCGCCCGTCAACATCTCCGTCAGCACCACACCGAGTGCCCAGATGTCGCAGCGGTGATCTACCTTCTCACCCATCGCCTGTTCCGGAGCCATATAGGCCACGGTGCCCGCAATGCCCGTCTGCGTCGACTTCGTGCTGCTCGACGCATGCGCCAGCCCGAAGTCCACAATCTTTGCCACGCCCGACGACGTCACCATCACGTTCGACGGCTTCACGTCGCGGTGTACCACCCCGCGCGAGTGTGCCTCGCCCAACCCCTTCGCCATCTGCGACGCAATATCGATCGCCAGGTAGGCCGGCATCGGCCCGCCCTGCGTCATCTTCGCCAGAGACACTCCGTCGTAGAAGGCCATGATGATGAATGCCTTCCCATCCGCCGTCTCTTCCACGCCGTGAATCACTCCGATATTCGGATGATCGAGAGATGAGGCAATTTTCGCTTCGCGCAAAAACCGCTCGCGCTCCTTGGGATTCGCATTCAGATCCGAAGGCAGAAACTTCAACGCCACCTGCCGTTCCAGTTTCAGGTCCAGTGCGCGATACACCACGCCCATCCCGCCAGATCCAGCCACGCTTAAAATGCGGTAGTTCCCGGCGACAACCTCGCCTTGGGAGATGCTGTTCTTCAGCTCGGGCATGGGGCGCGCCCTCATCGCGCATGATGAAAGTTGTGTTGGCTGACTCTGCCGGCGCAATTCCGCGCTGAATTTCCGGCTTCTTACGGCGATACTACGGCCCTACGCTCCTCATTGCAAGCACAAGGGTTATACCGAATTCCG
This sequence comes from Acidobacteriaceae bacterium, assembly GCA_030039895.1. GTDB lineage: Bacteria > Acidobacteriota > Terriglobia > Terriglobales > Acidobacteriaceae > Silvibacterium. The sequence continues at coordinate 8,664 of JASHUR010000214.1, forward strand.
CTCCCGAATCCGTATCCGCAATAGCCTATGTCGGCTGACCTTCCGCCACCACCGGAAGCTGTGCAGCTTCCCACGCTGCCAGCCCGCCTGCCACCTCTTCGAGTTGCATGATCCCCTTCCGAAGCAGAAGGCTCGCCGCAATTGAGGATCTATATCCGCCCGCGCAATGAATCACAATCCGCCGTCCGCGAGGCACTTCCGTCATCCGCTCCTGCAAATGATTCAGCGGCAGGTTCACGCTCCCGGCAATGTGCTTCTCCGACCATTCCTTCGCCGTCCTCACGTCCAGAACCACCGGAGCATCCTGGGCCGCCAGTTCCTCGGCCGCAATCAACACGCCCACTCGCTCCGTCCGTGCTACCTGCTCCTGAGAATCCGCCAGCGCCGCCATCCCGCCCTTCAGGTACCCCTTCACATGGTCAAACCCGATTCTCCCCAGCCTCATCGCCGCCTCTGCCTCGCGCCCTGGCTCCGCAATAATCACAATCGGCTTCTCGCGATCGAGCACCGTCCCGGCCCACGTTGCATATTGCCCGCCAAGACCAATGTTAATGCTTCCCTTTAAATGTCCCGCCGCAAACTCTACTGGTTCCCGTACATCCAGCACCTGCGCACCCTCATCCCGCAGCCGCACCACCTCCGCTAATTCCACAGGATTCAGCGCCGTCTCCAAGTTCTTCTCAAGCGTCGTCCGCTCTCGCGTATTCAAGATCGCGTCATACGTAAAGTACGGGGGAGCGTCTGGTTGGTCCGCCACCACCAGCCGCACAAACTCTTCCTTGCTCATCGGCTTCAACGCATAATTCAGCTGCCGCTGCTCCCCCATCGTCGACACCGTCTCGGACGACAGCTTCTTCCCGCATAGCGATCCCGCCCCATGCGCGGGATACACCAGCACCACATCCGGTAGCAACATCAGCTTCCCGTGCAGCGACTCATAGAGATGCTCGCCCAGCGCCTGAGCCGTCCAGCCCAGCGACGCCCGCAAATCCGGCCGGCCTACGTCTCCGATAAAGAGCGTGTCTCCGGTCAGAACTGCATACGGCTCCGTCTCGCTTTTCTTCCGGTCGTAAACGACAATCGAAATCGACTCAATCGTATGTCCTGGAGTCTCCCTCACTTCCAGCCGCATGCCCTTGAATTCCAACACGTCGCCATCCGTCATCGGCACAAATGTATACTCCGCTTCGGCCTGCGCTCCCAGATGAATCTTCGCCCCACACCTGCTCCGCAACTCCAGATGCCCGGCCACAAAGTCCGCATGAAAATGCGTCAGGAACACGTGTTGGATCCTAAGCCCCATCAGCTCCGCATCCGCAATGTACTGCTCCACGTCCCGCTGCGGATCAACCACCACGGCAATGCCGCTCGCCTCATCCCCAAGCAGATAGGAGGCATGCGCCAAACACCCGAGATAGTACTGTTTCAAAATCATCGCAATTCCCGTAGCCTAGCACCGTCGCGCAAAACCCTGCCACCGCACAATGGCAAAATTACTTGTCGGGATGCTGGCCTGCGGGATACTATCGTGTCTCGCAGGGGTTGCAGGGGCGAGCAGCAACGAACATAGCGAAGACGACCCGTGTCAGGCCTGGCATGGGAAAGGTTCAAGCTCACCGCCCAGCGCGTTCCGGAAACCGGTCTGGTTAGACTACAGGCCGAGACCGTAGTCCATCGCCATTGGTTCATATCTATGGCGATTCCGGGAAAGTCGTCTTGAGGATCTCATTTCCAGAGTGGACGACTACATCAAAAATACGTTCTTTAACTGTTGAAAGATGCATCCGGCAAGCTCTACGGAACCACGCGGTAAGGCAACGCAAAGTTCAGAGGAGGGATGTGATCATGAAGAAAGTATTGGCGGCTATGATCGTTTGCGCCTTCGCGTGGACGAGCGGCCTGTGGGCACAGAACGCGGCTCCAGCGCAGACTCAGGGACGGAAGATACGCATAGCGGTAATGGATTTTGACTATCACACGGTGCAGACCAATGCGTCTGCCATCTTCGGCACTAACGTGGATGTGGGCCAGGGGATTGCTGACCTGCTGGTGGACGATCTAGTCAAGAACGGAATGTATTCGGTAATCGAACGCCAGCAGATCGACAAGATCCTCACAGAACAGAATTTCTCCAACAGCAACCGGGCCGACCCAGCATCAGCGGCCAAGATCGGAAAAATGCTGGGAGTGGACGCGATCATTGTGGGATCGGTCACCGAGTTTGGGAATGAGACTAAGAACGTTGGTGTTGGCGGAGGGGGTTGGAACTGGCACGGAGTAGGTGCTGGCGGCTTCGGCCACCACAAAAGTAAGGCAATTGTCGGGGTCACGGCCCGGATCGTGAACATTGATACCGGTGAGATCCTGGCTTCTGAGGATGGCAAAGGAGAGTCCTCCCGCTCCAGCACCTCAATGGGAGGTTTCGGCGGCGGTTGGGGTGGTGGAGGTGGCGGGCACGTCAATTTTGGCAGCAGCGATTTTCAGCAGACCATCATCGGTGAAGCCGTAAAGGCCGCCACCGACCAGTTGGCCACCGGGCTCGAGGGCGACGCCTCGAAGGTTACGGTGCGCACGATTTCTGTCAACGGCGTTGTGGCTGCAGTGGTGAATGGCCAAGTGGTGCTCAATGTCGGGTCTGGAGCCGGGCTGCATGTGGGGGACAAGCTAACCATTGAGCGGGCCACGATGACGATTAAAGATCCCACTACAGGTAAGGTCATCCGTCAAATGACCTCCCCTATCGGCGAAGTTCAGGCGACCAGTGTGGATGCCGTTTCCGCGGTGTGCAACATACTGTCGGGCTCGGACTTCAAAGTGGGCGATCTGGCACAAACAACAACCCAATAGCCTTGAAATGGGGCCTACTCTGACTCAGCCGGTTTGGTTTAGGGGCTTGGCACACGGATCGTGAGATCGCTCTGCAGCCCTTCGGGGAATACTCTGACCCTGCGCTGCGGTCCGCGAAGCCCTGTAGAATCATGATTAGCGATTCATTTGGAGTCCAGAAATATTACCTAAGTAGTGAATGACCCACTCCCACCCCGCAGTTCGCACCATTGCAGACCTCACCGGCCCTGCCGGCCGCCTCGAAGCCCTCCTCAACACTGGCTCGCCGAGCGCTCGGTACGCAGTCCTCCTCTGCCATCCGCACCCGCTTGGCGGAGGCACCATGCACAACAAGGTTGTCTATCACGCCATGAAGGCCTTCAACACGCTCGGCCTGCCTGTCCTCCGCTTCAACTTCCGCGGCACCGGACTGAGCGAAGGCGCGCACGATCTTGGCCGCGGCGAACAGGACGACGTCCGCGCCGCCCTTGACTGGCTCGACCGCAGCCTCAACCTGCCCATACTCTTCGCCGGATTCTCCTTCGGCTCTTACGTCGGCCTCCGCGCCGTCTGCTCTGACGCTCGCGTACACGGAGCAGTCGGACTCGGCCTACCCGTTCGCGCCGAAGGCCGCGACTACAGCTACGATTTCCTCGCGCACTGCGCTATGCCCAAGCTCTTCATCAGCGGTACCCGCGACCAGTACGGCCCGCGCACACAAGTCGAAGCGGCCATAGCCTCCGCTGCCCCGCCCGCAGAAATGGTGTGGATTCATAATGCAGATCACTTCTTTGCGGGTAAGCTGGTAGAGGTTCAGGAGGCCATTCGCTCCTGGGTCCAAAACCGTTTCCCATGAGTTCGTCCCAAATCATTCTCGACCAGCTCCACACCGACGCCTCCGCCATCTTCACTCACTCCATCCAGTCCAGCAATATACCCTCCGCCTTCGACCGGCATCTCCACTTCGAAGGCAAGACCCTCATCCACCAGCCCTCGTCCGGGGTCGAGCCTGAATCTATCCCGCTTGAAAGCTATAAGCGCATCATCATGATTGCCTTCGGCAAGGCCGCTCTCACGATGTCTAATGCGCTGCTCGATCGACTTCCGCATAAGCCTCATCTCCGCGGCGTCTGCTCTGCCCCCGAGGTCCCCGCGCGCCACACATGGCGCCTTCGCTACTATGCAGGCGGCCATCCCCTCCCCAACATTGAGTCCTTTAAGGCCGCCCGGGAAGCACTCCACCTGCTGCGCCGCGCCGACAAAGACACCTTCGTCTTCTTTCTCATCAGTGGCGGCGGCTCCGCAATGCTTGAGCTGCCCCTCGACCCTCGTATCCCGCTGGAAGACACCATCGCCTTCCACGAGACCCTCATCGCCTCCGGTGCTCCCATCTCCGAGATCAACATCGTCCGCAAGTACTTCTCGGCCGTCAAAGGCGGACGCCTCGCCCTAGCCGCGCCCGAGGCTAAAAAGCTCTCCCTCGTTCTCGCCGATGTTCCGCTCCGCGATCTCAGTGCCGTTGCCTCATCCCCCACATTGCCCAACCAGTCCACACCGCAGCAGTGTCAGGACGTCCTCGAACGTTACCATCTTCTGGAAAAGTTCCCCAAAGCCGTCCGCGAATTCTTCGAAAAGCTAAACCTCGTCTCAGCCCAGCCGCCCGCAGCCGAACCCATCCCGCACAACCGCTTTGACACTCTGCTCTCCAACCAGGACCTAGTCAGTGCCGCTCGCGATCACGCCCAGTCCGTCGGCTACCACGTCGTCATCGACAACACTTGCGACGACTGGGACTACCGCGACGCCTCGGCCTACCTGATCAAACGCTTCCGCGAGCTTCGCCAGGAATTACGCGGCCAGTTCTCCCGCATCTGTCTTCTCTCGAGCGGAGAAGTCACCGTCGCGCTCCGCGGCCCCACCGGCTGTGGTGGACGCAACCAGCAGTTCGCCCTTACCACTGCCTTCGAACTCGCCCGGACGCCCAACGACTCTATCGTCGTTCTCAGCGCTGGCTCCGACGGTATCGATGGCAATAGCCCGGTCGCCGGAGCCATCGCCGACCCCACTACCATCGCCCGCGCTCGCGCCTACAACTTCGATCCCGAAGCCTCGCTCGCTCGCTTCGACGCCTGTCCGCTCTTCACGTCCCTCGGAGACACCATCGTCACCGGCCCCACCGGCAACAATCTCCGCGACCTTCGCATTCTGCTCGCTGCAGAAAATGGGTGAACTTTGATGACTCCCAGAACGTAACAGTGATTGGAGGTGCCTAGGCAGAATATGGTTCACTTCATAGACCATTGGCTCGGCATGGTATGGATGGTGTTTGCCCTTGTGTGGTTGGGTGCCGCATTTACCGCCAAGCGCAGCGTCCAGCGGCAAACCTACGGCTCTCGTGTCCTGCAGTCTTCGATCCTCTTGATCGGCCTCCTGTTCATCTTCAACTTTCTGGATTCCTTCAAGCGTGGCTGGCTGGAAACACGCCTCATTCCTCATACGGATATCTGGGTTATTTCCGGTGCAGCGCTCTGCGTTGTGGGCATACTCATCTGCTTCTGGGCCAGAGCGATTCTGGGCGCCAACTGGAGCGGAACTGTAACCATCAAACAGAATCACGAGCTGATTCTGCGCGGACCCTATGCTCTTGTCCGCCATCCCATCTACACAGGTTTGCTTCTTGCTCTCTTCGGATCGGCGGTCGTAGGCGGCCTGTTGCGCTGCTTCATAGGCGTGTTCATTTGCGGAATCGGTCTCTGGCTCAAATTGCAGATCGAGGAGCGTTTCATGATCCAGCAGTTCGGCGATCAGTACACGCAATACCGCCAGCGCACTTGTGCTTTGGTGCCTTTCGTCCTCTAGCTCTCAAAACAAAACCCCAGAACCTCTTACCTAGGTGCTGGAATTTTTATTCTTGCCAATCCTATTTGGCGGCGGCCCGTGCAGCGTGTAGCTGTTGCAGCGGATACACAGTGGTCAGCTGCCTCTGTAGCGCCTCAATACCTTCCGCAGCCGCTCGCGCTGCAGCCAAAGTTGTAATCGTCGGAATTCGCTGCAAAACCGCCGCCCGCCGAATCGCTTTCTCGTCAAAGAATGGATCCTGCCCATGCGGCGTGTTCACGATCAGTTGGATTCGCTCACCCTTGATCAAATCCACCACGTTCGGGCGGCCTTCCTTCACCTTATACACGCGCTCCACCACCAGTCCCGCTTGCTCCAGCCGGTTCGCCGTGCCCTCGGTCGCCACAATGTGGAAGCCAAGTTCGACATATTGACGCGCCAACTCCACCAGTTGCACCTTGTCCCGATCATTCACGCTAAAGAAAACCGTGCCGTTCAGCGGCAGGTTCTGCCCTGCGGAGAGCTGCGCCTTGGCGAACGCCTCGCCAAAGTTGTCCGCAACGCCCATCACTTCGCCTGTGGACTTCATCTCTGGCCCCAGCACCGTATCTACGCCCGGAAACTTGTTCCATGGAAACACCGGCGACTTCACATAAAAGTGCGAGCCAGTCTCCAGATCGCGCCCTGAGGCAGTCTGCTCCGGCAGCAATTCCCGCAGCGTTTTTCCGGTCATCAGCCGCGAGGCAATCTTCGCCAGCGGCACGCCTGTAGCCTTCGATACATACGGTACCGTACGCGACGCCCGCGGATTCACCTCAATCACAAACACTTTTGACGGCTGCCCAGCCTTGCGCTGAATGGCGAACTGCAGGTTCACCAGCCCCACCACATTGAGCGCCAGCGCCAGCTTGCGCGCATAGGCGCGGATCGTCTCCAGCGTCTCCGGAGCGAGATCCACCGCCGGCAGCACACATGACGAGTCTCCCGAGTGAATCCCGGCCTCTTCGATGTGTTGCATAATGCCGGCAATCACAACGTCCTTGCCATCGCATAGCGCGTCCACATCGACCTCGACCGCGTCCTCAAGGAAGTGGTCCACCAGCACGGGCCGCTCCTGCGAATATTCCACTGCTTCCTTCATGTAATGCGAGACTCCCTCGCTGTCATAGGCGATGACCATGGCTCTCCCGCCCAGCACATACGACGGCCGCACCAGCACCGGATACCCGATCCTCTCCGCGCCCTCCAGCGCCTCTTCTACGCTCGTCGCAATCACGCCAGGCGGCTGCGGAATTTGCAACTCCTCCAGCAGCTTTCCAAATCGCTTGCGGTCCTCAGCCAGATCGATTGACTCCGGTGACGTACCTAGAATCGGTACTCCCGCTGCCTTCAGCCGCAGCGCCAGGTTCAGCGGAGTCTGCCCGCCGAACTGCACAATCATCCCGATCTGCGCCCCGCTCGAAGCCTCGTGCTCATACACCGCCAGCACGTCTTCCAGCGTCAGCGGCTCAAAGTACAGCCGGTCGCTCGTGTCGTAGTCGGTCGAGACGGTCTCCGGGTTGCAGTTCACCATAATCGTCTCGTAGCCGTCATCCTTCAGCGCAAAGGCAGCATGGCAGCAGCAGTAGTCAAACTCAATGCCCTGCCCAATCCGATTGGGTCCGCTGCCCAGAATAATGACCTTCTTCTTCGTAGTCGGAGGAGCCTCGTCTTCTTCCTCGTAGGTCGAGTACAGATACGGCGTCTTACTCTCAAACTCTGCCGCACAGGTATCCACCAGTTTGAACACAGGCTGTATGCCATGCCGCTGCCGCAGCTCACGCACTGCCGCTACGCCATCGTTCGTAGGCGTGCCCCACACCTCGGCAATCCGCTCGTCCGACACACCTTGTCGCTTTGCCTTGCGCAGCAGCTCGGGCGAAATCGTTCCGCTGCTCTGCTCGCCAACCTTTGCAATCGTCTCCGTAACTTCCTTTATCTGATACAGGAACCACGGATCCATTGCCGTCATCCGCGCCACTTCGCGAACTGACATGCCCTGCCGGAACGCGAACCTCACATAGCTCAGCCGCTCGGGCTGCGGAGTCACGAGCCGCTGTGTCAGGCGGCGCGGCTCCAGCACCTCGGCTCCAATCTTCTTGCCCGTCTCCAGCGACCGCAGCGCCTTCATCAGCGACTCCTTGAAGGTCCTGCCAATCGCCATTACCTCGCCGACTGATTTCATCTGCGGGCCAAGGTTTTCGTCAGCTCCCGGAAATTTCTCGAACTGCCATTTCGGAATTTTTGTGACAACGTAATCGATCGTCGGCTCAAAGCACGCCGGTGTCATCTTGGTAATGTCGTTCGGAATCTCATCCAGCGAGTAACCCACTGCCAGCTTGGCCGCAATCTTCGCAATCGGAAACCCCGTTGCCTTTGACGCCAGCGCCGACGATCGCGACACGCGTGGATTCATCTCTATCACCGTCATGCGGCCGGTATTCGGATGCACAGCAAACTGCACGTTCGATCCGCCCGTCTCCACACCGATCTCGCGCATCACCCGAATCGCTGCATCGCGCATCACCTGGTACTCGCGGTCAGTCAGCGTTTGCGCCGGGGCCACCGTAATAGAATCGCCTGTGTGCACGCCCATCGGGTCCATGTTCTCGATCGAGCAGATGATGATAACGTTGTCCGCAAGGTCTCGCATCACCTCCAGCTCATATTCCTTCCACCCGAGCACCGACTCTTCAATGAGGCACTCATGCACCGGAGAAAGATCGAGCCCGCGCGAAAGTATCTCCATCAGCTCTTCGCGGTTGTAGGCAATGCCGCCGCCCGATCCGCCCAGAGTGAACGAAGGCCGGATAATTACCGGAAACCCAATCTTCCCCGCAAACTCCACACCGTCGCGGAGGTTGTTAACCAGCGCCGAGCGCGGCATGTCCAGGCCGATGCGTGTCATCGCGTCCTTGAACAGCAACCGGTCCTCAGCCTTCTTGATCGCCTCCAGCTTCGCGCCAATCAGCTCCACATCGAACTTGTCCAGGATTCCCGCATCCGCCAATGCCACCGCCAGGTTCAGTGCCGTCTGCCCGCCCACTGTCGGCAACAGCGCAAACTTGCCTCCGCGTCCTTCCTTGCGCAGCATCTCTGACTCAATGCGCAGAATCTCCTCGACATACTGCACCGTCAGCGGCTCAATGTACGTGCGGTCGGCCAGCTCGGAATCGGTCATGATCGTGGCTGGGTTCGAATTCACCAGCACCACTTCATATCCTTCAGACT
>JASHUR010000215.1 GCA_030039895.1 Acidobacteriaceae bacterium
GTCCTTCATTACGGAGCCGGCTGACAGCGCGCACGCACTTGCCTATGCCGCGGCCTTTTTGGTCACCTTTTTTGTATTGATTATCAGTGTTAGCGCCCGGTTCGTTCTCAATCGGCGGGCAGGCTGGAGCCAGAGCCGTTGATCGCGGATTGATCTCGTGGATTCATCGATGGAGGGCACGCTGTAGGGTGCGGGCCTGCTTCCCTCAGTCCGTCAGCACGCTGCTATCCATTGAGGTGCGCGCAGCAAGCTCGCTCCGCCTGCGCGTGCCTTCAAGCATGGCAGACACGAGCGCCAGCGGCAGCCCCATCACATTGAAGTAGCATCCCTGGATGCGTGGAATCCACCGTCCGGCATAACCCTGGATTCCATAGGCTCCGGCCTTATCCATCGGCTCGCCCGTGGCGACGTACGCGGTAATCTCTTCGTCTGACAGCGTCACCATGCTCACATGCGTCACCTCCGCCGCGGTCTCCATTCCCAACGGGGTCACAATAGCGAGACCTGTCATCACCTGGTGCGTAGCCCCCGCGAGCATCCGAAGCATCCGCGCCGCATCAGCTTCGCTCTCCGGCTTGGCCAGAATCTCGCCCAACGGCGCCACAACCGTTGTATCCGCGCCCAAAACCGTCAGGTCATCGTTGCCGCCAGCGGCGAGTCGCGTATACACGCACTCGGCTTTCTCGCGCGCCAGGCGCGTTACGTAGGCCTCGGGGCTCTCGCCCGGACGTACATCTTCAGGAATAGAAGCCGGCTCAACGGTAAAGGTGAATCCAGCCTGTGCCAGCAGTTCCCGGCGGCGCGGCGACGCAGAAGCAAGTACGAGCATAGAGTGATTATTCCAAATCCAAACGGTCACTGCCTCAGCTGGACACCCGTCCTCGGCCCGTCGCTGGTGCACACGCCCCAAGCCATGCGCGGAGTGTTGTGCGCAATGCCGTAGCGCCCGTCGGGTCCCAGCAGAATAATTCCGCCGTGTCCGCCCAGCCGGCGGTAAAGATAGGCGATTGCCTCCGGAGCCGCCTGCTCCGGAGACACGCCCTGCTGCACGCGGTCCGTGGCCCACTTGCCCAGCACCAGCTTCATAATCGGCTCGCCCCAGCCTGTGAGTGAGACCGCCGCGCTCGCATTGTCTGCGTAGCAGCCGCACCCAATCAGCGAAGAATCTCCCACGCGCCCCGGTGCCTTGTTCAGCGTGCCTCCGGTCGAGGTTCCTGCGGCAATGCGCCCCTGGGTATCCAGTGCCACAGCCCCGACTGTGTCATGCGATTCAAAACCTGGCGCATCAACATCCACAGCCGTCTCCCGCGATTTGTCGTCGCCGGCAAACGTCAGGTCTGGCATCCCGGCGCGCTCCTTGGCCTGAGCTGCAGCCAGCCGCTCCCGCTCGCGTTCCGTTACCAGCTCGCTGTTGTCAATCAGCTTCATGCCCTGCGACTGAGCAAACTCCTCAGCACCCGCGCCAACAAAATAAACGTGCGGACTGCGGTCCATTACCAGCCGCGCTGCTTTGATCGGGTTCCGCAGCCGCTCCACACACGCCACGCCTCCAGCTCGCAACGTCGCGCCGTCCATCAGCAGCGCGTCCAGTTGCACGCGCCCGTCCCGCGTCAGAAAGCTGCCGCGCCCGGCATCGAATGTGCCATCATCCTCCATACGGGCTACCGCGGCTTCCACCGCGTCAATGGCGGACGCGCCACGCTCCAGCAGTGAGTAGCCGGCCTGCAGCGCGTCAAACACGCCCTGCTCGTGCGCCTCAAGCATGTCATCGGGAATTGCCCAGGCCCCGCCGTGGACGAGAAGTACCGGATTGGTTTGCATAGATTCGGGTTGCAGTGGTCAGATTGTAGTGTCCCTTCGCCGCAGGCCGCAACCGCTCATCATAATGCTATTGGCTGGCCTTCAAGGACCCACTTATTTCCACTGTGCAGGAGGGTGTTTTTTGAAGTTCAGCCGCAAGCAAAAAATTGCGCTTATGGTCATCTCGCTGTTTCTGCTGCTCGCCCTCGGGTTTCTGGGCAGTCAGGATGCCTCTTTGCTTGGCGATGCCGCAGTCCACGTCCAGCATTTTATTGATGCGCCGCTCTTCAGGCTGGGCGGAATGCCCATCAACCTGCTCTTCCTGTTCGAGTCCGCAATCTTTCTTGTTCTCCTGGCCCTTGTTTCACACACCTTCATGCTCGTGCTGCAAAAGCGGGTCCTTACCTACACACCGCTTGAGCCGGGCCAACAATACGCTGTTGCGCGCGTCCTCTCTTACCTGCTTTTTGCCCTCGGTCTCGTCGTCGGACTCCAGTCGCTCGGCCTTAACCTCAACAGCCTTGTGGTTGTCGGCGGGGCGCTTGGTTTGGGTGTCGGCCTCGGTTTGCAGGCAGTGGTGGCCAACTTTGTCGCTGGCCTCATTCTTCTATTCGAGCAGCCTGTGAAGCTCGGCGACCGCATTCAGGTGGGCGACACCTATGGGGACATCGTGCAGCTTCGCGGCCGCAGCACCTGGGTCCGAACCAACGACAACGTCGTTATCATCGTGCCCAACTCCGACTTCATCAATCAAAAGGTCATCAACTGGACCGCCAACGACCGCCAGGTGCGCATCGCTGTCCCCTTCGGCGTCTCCTACAGCAGCAATCCCGTCGAGGTACGCGATATCACCCTCAGCATCGCTGGCAAACACCCTGATGTCTTGTTGGAACCTGCACCCGAGGTCATTTTCCTCGACTTCGGAGACAGCTCCCTCGATTTCGAGCTGCGCGTCTGGACCATTACCCAGGTGCAGACTCCGCTCACACTCAAAAGCGATCTCTACTTCGCCATCTTTGACGCCTTCGGAAAGGCGAACATAGAACTTCCCTTCCCGCAACGCGACCTGCACCTGCGCACAATTGCAGAGCCTGCGGCCAAGGTGCTGAAAAGCATGACCACGAGCCCGCCCAGGTAGCAGCTCTTTGCTTACTTCCGCCGCTTGCCGCGCTTCGTTTTTTTCGGGAATGGGCGCGGCTTCCGGCTCTGCTGCTGCATGCCTGGTCTTGCTTTATCTTTGCGCGGCTTCTTTTTCCCCGTGTTTTTTGCCGTCTTATGGCGCGCTGTTGTCTCGACGATCGCACTCTCTTCTTCGAGAATGGAAAACTGCAGCCGCTTCTGCACCGCATCCACGCGATCCAGCAGCACGCACACCCGCTGCCCGACCACAAACTTCCGACCCCATCGCTCGCCGATGATCTGCCGGGTGTTCTCGCGATAAGTGTAGTAGTCGTTGTCCAGCGCACCCAGGCTCTGGATGGGCACCAACCCCTCGACGAACAGATCATCCAGTTCCACAAACAGCCCATACTTGGTCGCGCTCAAAATCATCGCGCTGAAATCCTCGCCCACGCGGTCCTGCATGAACTTGAGCTTTTTCCACTCCACCAGCTCGCGCTCCGCCTCTGCCGCGCGCCGCTCATTCTCGCTGGACTCGGTTGCGATCAGCGCCAGTTCGGCTTCCGGAACCACTTCAAATCCAACAGGGGCCTGTGCCGCACGGTGCACCGCGCCACGCTTCGCATGTGGCTCACCTGCAAGCAACTCGCCTCGTCCGCTCATTCCGGCGCGCAGCAGCGCCTTCGCAATGCGGTGCACAATCAGGTCCGGATAGCGCCGTATGGGCGAAGTAAAGTGGGTGTAGCACGGAGCCGCCAGCGCGAAGTGGCCTTCGTTCTTTTCGCTGTACCGGGCCTGCTTAAGCGAACGCAGCATAAGGTACGAGAGGATGCGCTCCTCGGGCTTGCCGGCAATCTTTGCTGTCAGCTTCTGATACATCCGCGGCGTCACCGGAATGTCTTCCGGCACTTCATGCTGCCGCACCTGTCCGCCGCGGCCGCGCTGCTCCCTGCGCTCTCCGCGCGTCCGGAAGGTCTTTACCGGCAGGTTCCCGACTCCAAGCGAATACCCGAACGCCGCCGCTGTTTCCTCGAACTCCACGACGCGCCGGGCGTCGGGTTTTTCGTGGATGCGGTACAGGGACGGCACGCCCAGGCTTTCAATCCACGACGCCACCGACTCATTTGCCGCCAACATGAACTCCTCAATGAGCCGGTGCGCCCAGTTCCGCTCTGAACGCGTGACCGATTTCATCGCCCCGAACTCGTCGAACTCGATGATCGGCTCCGGCAGGTCGAAATCAATCGACCCTCTTCGGTCGCGCTTGTGGTTCAGCACCTGCGCCAGTTGCTTCATCCGCTCAAATGCCGGCACAAGTTCCGCAAATTCCGTGCGCGTCTGGGCGTCGCCTTCCAAGATCCGATGCACCTGCGTATACGTCATCCGCCGAGCCGAGCGAATCACTCCCTCCGTCACCTCGTAGCCGGTGACGTCACCGCTCGAGTCAATCTCCATCAGGCAGCTCAGCACCAACCGATCTTCCTCGGGCCGCAGGCTGCAAATGTCTGTTGAAAGCTCCTGCGGCAGCATTGGAATGGCGCGGTCGGGAAAATACACCGAATTGCCGCGCAGTCTTGCCTCAAGATCAAGTGCTGTCCCCGGCTGTACGTACTGCGCCACGTCGGCGATGTGAACCTGCAACCGCCAGTTGCCTGTTGCTGCGTCATGCTCCACATGCACCGCATCGTCAAAGTCACGCGCCGTCTCGCCGTCGATGGTCACAATCGGTAAATGTCTGAAGTCTCTGCGCCGCGCAATCTCTGTTGCGTCCAGATGCGCGACCGTCCGCGCCTCAGCCAGCACATTGCCCGGAAAGATGCGCGGGAGATGGTGTTTGCGAATCACCATCTCCACGTCGATGCTGAAGTCGTCCTCGTGCCCCAGCACTTCAATTACGCGTCCGCGAGCGGGTTTAACTGGCGTGGGCCAGTCGGTGATCTCAACATCAACCACCAGCCCGTCCAAATTGTTACTGTCATAGTTACGAATCGCCGCCTTTGCCTCTTTGCCCAGAACCCTGTGAGCAAGTGCGCCGGCTTCGGGAACCTCTGCGCCTTCCGGAATCGCCACCGGCTGCGTCATTCGTTCATCAAACGGAGTCACGTAATTGCCAAACCGCTCGCGGCCACCTCTCGCGTAGTGGAAGACTCCTACCACCGTCGCGTTTCTGCGAGTCAGCACCCGCACGATGCGCCCCTGGCGCCGTCCCTCCCGCTGCATACCGTAACGCGGCGGAGCAAGCTCCACCAGGACCTGGTCGCCCTGCATCGCACCGCCTATTTCGTTCGGCGGAATGAAGATGTCTTCCTCGCCGCGCTTTTGCTCGTTGGAACGCACAAACCCGAACCCATCCCGATGTACATCCAGACGTCCGGCCACCAGCGTGTCACGGGTCGTCGCTTTCTTCGGAATTCCCCACTGCTCCCGATCCAGTTTCACCAGGTGTCCGGCTGCCGTCAGCCGCGCAAGGTGCTCCAGCAGTAACCGGCGCTCGCGTCCGCCGCCAAGTGAGAACTCTCTTACCAGCTGTTTGTACCCGGCCCGCTGTCCGGCGCTGCGCTCAATATGCCGCAGTAGCTCCCGATCGGTCACGTATCCCCCGTTCCTCTTTAAAGATAGTCTCTTCAATTCCCGGCTTGAAACTTCCTGGAAACGTCCTCCGGCTGACTTTTCCCGGCCATCCGGACCTCTGGTACCCGCTCCGGAACGGAATGCAAGTGACTGATCCCGCTACATCGCGTGAAAAGTTTGCGGACAGTGCGTGCATTTTTGCGCCGAGCGTGTATAAGATCGAAGCACAGCGCCGATTGCGCGGATTTGCTGCGGGGCCACCGGAGCCGCCTATGAGCTTCGCGACCCATAGATGAGAGGGATTGACGTGATTACTTGCCCGGCAGCGGCCTCCGCATCCGGTCGAGCCAAAGACAGAGAGGAATAATCAGCAAATGTGGAAACCGAATCAGCAAGCAAGCACCCCGCAGACGCCGGGCCCCGAGCCCGCTCGTCCCGCCGCGCCTCAGACAAGCAGCTTTGAGCCTCCCGCGCGCACATCCACAGCGAGTGCGCCCGCTGTCGCCGGAGACCAGGCCACCATCGGCAAGAGCCTGGTCGTGAAGGGCGAGGTTACTGGGTCCGAGTCGCTTTTTATTGACGGCAAGGTTGAGGGCGCCATCAATTTGCCCGGCAACCGTGTCACCGTGGGCCGTAACGGGCAGGTTTCCGCCAATATCACCGCACGCGAGATCGTCGTGCTCGGCAAGGTGCGCGGCAACGTGACCGCCAGCGACCGGGTGGATATCCGCAGCGAGGGCGCGCTTACCGGAGACGTCACCGCGCAGCGTATCTCCATAGAGGATGGCGCCTTCTTCAAGGGTGGCATCGATATCAGGAAGCCCGGCAACGAGTCGAAGTCGGAGGCCCGCCCCGGAAACTCCGTTGCAACGGTGGAAACGGTGAAGGCCGCCGCGGCCGTGCGCGCATAGCCCGCAAATCTGACTGCGCAAAGGGCTTCGGGGGTATTCCCGAGGCCCATTGTGTTTTGTCGCGGGACCGGCTCCAGGCGGAGCAGGGAGTAAAATGTAGCCGCGCGTGAAGTCCTTCCTGAATCGCCATGAAAAAAAAGGTTTTTGCTCTGCTGCCTGCCCTCGCTCTTCTTTTGGCTCCTGTCTATATTTGCGCGGAGGTCACTCTTCCACACATTCTCAGCGACCATATGGTCCTACAGCGCGACCGCCCCATTCATCTTTGGGGGTGGGCCGACCCCGGTGAAAAGGTCACCGCCACGCTGCATGGCACCAGCGCATCCACTGAAGCCGATAGCATTGGCCACTGGAGCATCTATCTTCCGCCCGAGCAAGCTGGCGGGCCGTACACGGTAACCATTGCCGGAACGAACACTATTACCCTTACTGACGTAATGATCGGCGACGTCTGGTTCGCCTCCGGCCAATCCAACATGCAGCTTCCGCTTATGGGCTTCCCGGGCTCAGCCGTAGTCGCCAATGGGCAGGAAGAGATCCGCAACGCCACCCAGCCCGAGTTGCGCCTGCTGCACATCCCAGCCAAGGCATCACCCTATCCGCAGCAGGACCAGGCTGCCACATGGACGCTATGCACTCCAAAGACTGCGGCCACATTCTCCGCCGCGGCCTATTTTTTCGGCCGCGAAATCGTCCGCCGCGAGCACGTCACTGTCGGCCTCATTGATTCCAGTTACGGCGGCACGCCCGGCGAGGCCTGGATCAGCATGGATACCCTCGGTTCCGACGCTGCTCTCATGCCCATCTTTGCCTACTGGGCCCACGTCTCCGACGATGAAGTGGACTTTCCGCGCATCGACGCTGCGCAAACACGTGAAGCCGCCGCTGCCAAGGCAGC
>JASHUR010000216.1 GCA_030039895.1 Acidobacteriaceae bacterium
TTGCTGTCGGGGCGCGGGTCGAATTTTGTGGCCATTGCGGACAACATTGCGCAGGGGCGACTGACGGGCTGCGAGATTGCGGTGGTGATTTCGAACAAGGCCGATGCCGCGGGTCTGGCCGCGGCGCGAGAGCGCGGGCTGAAGGCCGTCGCGATCGAGGCCAGGGGGCGGAAGCGAAAAGAGCATGACGCGGAGACCATTGCGACGCTGAAAGAGCATGGCGTGGAGCTGGTGATTCTGGCGGGGTATATGCGGCTGCTTTCGCCGGAGTTCATTGCGGCGTTCCGGGACCGGATATTGAATATTCATCCGTCGCTGCTGCCGGCGTTTCCGGGGCTGGATGCGCAGGAACAGGCGTTCGACTACGGCGTGCAGGTGGCGGGGTGCACGGTGCATTTTGTAGACGAGGAGCTGGACCACGGCGTGATCGTGCTGCAGAAGCAGGTTGCGGTGCATGAGGATGACGATGCGCATGCTCTGGCGGAGCGGATTCTGGAGCAGGAGCACGCGGCGTATTCGGAGGCGATTGCGCGGGTGCTGTCGGGTGAGTACAAAGTGGTGGGACGGAGATACGTGAAGAGTTAGCGCAGTGGCCTTTGGAGTGAACCGCAGGTCCCTCGACTTCGTTTGAAACGCTTCGCGCTTCAAACTACGCTCGGGATGACAAATCTATTTTCAAACATTAAGAGTTCGTGACCGGCGACGGTCTAGAACTGGTAACGGACGCCGGTTAATTCTTCGGAGAGATTCCAGAGGCGGGCGGCGGCGACTTCGTCGTAGGCCTGGGCTTCGGCGCGGACTTCGACGGGGTAGCCGCGCATTTCGCGGAAGCCGTGGGGGCCGTAGAAGTGGCCGCTGCGGGCTTCGGGTGAGGTGGCTCCGTAGAGTGTGGGAAGCGCGCCCTGCTGCTCGGATTGTCCGATGATGGAGATGAAGAAAGGCACGAGGAGGCCTTCGAGATTCTTCTTCTGACCGGGGCCGGAGGCGAAGAGATTGGTGTTGGCGACTCCGGGGTGGACGGCGATGCTGGCGACGTTGGGATGCGTGGCGCGCAGGCGGCGGTCGAGTTCAAAGGCGAAGTAGAGATTGGCGAGCTTGGTCTGACGGTAGGCGGGCCAGGGCTGGTAGTCGTGCGTCCAGTTGAGGTCGTCGAAGCGGATGCTGCCGCCGCGGTGAGCGATGGAGCTGACGGTGACGATGCGCGCGGCGGGCGCGGTGAGGATGGCGGGCAGAAGGAGTCCGGTGAGCGCGAAGTGGCCGAGGTGGTTGGTGCCGATTTGCAGCTCGAATCCGTCGGCGGTGAGCTGGCGGGTGGGGAGGGCCATGACTCCCGCGTTGTTGACGAGCAGGTCGAGAATGCGCTGCTGCGCGAGGAAGGCCTGAGCGAAGGCGCGGATGGAGGCGAGGCTGGCGAGGTCAAGCGCGGCAGGCTCAAGCTGCGCGGCGGGGACTTGGGCGAGGATGCGCTGGCGGGCGGCGGCGGCTTTGTCGAAGTTGCGGCAGCCGAGGATGACCTGCGCGCCGGCGCGGGCGAGTTCAAGGGCGGCGTGGAAGCCGACTCCGCTGTTGGCTCCGGTGACGAGGGCGAGTTTGCCGGGCTGCGGGGGGATGTCTGCGGTGGTCCAGCGATGCATGGGTAATAGACGATGGGAAGGCGAGCAGGACGCGGAAAATGTTGCTTCCCACACAAGCCAACGGCAGGCTTGTGTGGGCACCGGTCTAAAGCAAGGTTCAGGCGACGCGCTGGCGGGCTTCGCCGAGGGTGATTTTGGTGGTGATTTTGCGCTGGCCGCGATAGAAGGTGATGGAGATGGTGTCGCCGACCTGGTGCTGGTTCATGATGTCGTTGATGTCCTGGGTGTCGGTGACCTGCTGGCCGTCGAGGCCGACGATGAAGTCTCCGCCGAGGTAGATCTGCACGTTGCCGAGGTAAGCGGTCTGGTTGCCGCCGCGCAGGCCGGCGCGGTCCGCTGCTCCGCCGGGGAAGACGCGCTGGATGAGGACGCCGTAGGTGGGCGGGAGGCCCATTTGCTGGGCGAGGTCGGGATCGACGGAGATGGACTCAATGCCGAGCGAGGGACGACGGACGTAGCCGTAACGCTGGAAGTCGCCGAGGACGGCCTTGGCGGTGTCAATGGGTATGGCGAAGCCGATGCCGGCGCTTTGCTCGACCTGCTCGTTGGGGTTGGTGGCGATGAGGGTGTTGATGCCGATGACTTCGCCGTGGGAATTGAGGAGCGGGCCGCCGGAGTTGCCGGGGTTGATGGCGGCGTCGGTCTGAATGGCATTTTCGATGAGCTGACCTTCTGGCTCGCGGATGGTGCGGATGGCGCTGATGATGCCGGTGGTCATGGTTCCGCTGAGGCCGAAGGGGTTGCCGATGGCGTAGACCTGCTGGCCGACAACGAGATTGCGTGAAGTGGCGGCGAGCGTGGCAGGGACGAGGTCGGCGGGCGGAGCGTTGATCTTAAGCAGAGCGAGGTCCTGGCCGGGGTCGTGGCCGATGAGGGTGGCGCGGTAGCGCTGCTTGTTGTAGAGAGTGACTTCGATCTGCTGTCCGCCGGCGATGACGTGGTTGTTGGTGAGGATGTGTCCCTGTTTGTCGAGGATGAAGCCGGAGCCCTGGTCCTGCTGGGGGACAACCTGAAAGAAGAAGTTGTAGGTGAGCGCAGACGAAGTGATGTTGACGACGGAGGGCTGCGCCTTTTTGTAGACGGCGATGTTGTTCTGCTCCTGCGCGGTGTATTCGGGCGCCGCGTGGGCCTCAGTGAGTGTGAGGTCGGAGGCGATGGAGTGGCCGCGGTGGAACGGGCTGAAGCTGAGGGTGGTGAGATACCAGAAGCCGCCAACGATGAGGAGAATGATTACGATTCTGCGAAAGGTCATAGATAAACTTTCTACCCGCTAAGATAGACGCGCGGTTCCTGAAGGAGAAAGCGCAGTGGTCACGCGCAAGGATGACGCGGACAATTGGTGCAAAGGATTATTTTACCGGAGTCAGCGGATGGGTTCTGACGCGGGCTGCGTGGAGAGGCGGACGAGCTCCGCGTAGATGCGCTCGACTTGGGCGCGTGTGGCGTCGAGTGGGCCGTCGTTGTGAATGACATAGCCGGCGAGGGGGATTTTTTCGCTGTCGGGAATTTGCGCGGCGATGCGGCGGCGGGCATCGGATTCGATTTCGGCGCGCGAGGGTGCGTTGGGGAGCTGCGATACGTGATTGACGTAGCGGGCGACGCGAGTTTCGACGGGAGCGGTGACGAGGATGATGCGGTCGAAGCGCTGACGCCAGCCGGGTGCAGAGCCTTGCCGGTCAGCCTCAAAGATGAGGGCGGATTCGACGATGGCGATGGCGTGCGGGTCGCGGGTGAATAGGTCGTTGGCCCATTGCTGCTGCGCGGCGATGACGGCGGGATGGACGATCTGGTTGAGCTCGGCGAGGCGGTTGTGGCGGAAGGCGAGATCGGCGAGGAGATGGCGGTCGAGGGTTCCGTCGGGTTGGACGACAGACGGGCCGAAGTGCTGGACGATCTGATCGTAGACTTGGTGTCCGGGAGACATCAGCTTGCGGCCGAGTGCGTCGGCGCTGATGACGTGTGCCCCGAGCGATTGAAAGATGGCGGCGACGGTGGTCTTTCCGCTTCCGAGTCCTCCGGTGAGTCCGACGCGCAGCATAGGGTGTTCAGACCAGCTTAGAGATACCTTCGATCATCTGGAAATCAGCTGGGAATTCATATGATAGCGTTACAG
>JASHUR010000217.1 GCA_030039895.1 Acidobacteriaceae bacterium
CTTTACCAGATAAATCAGCCTCCGGCACGAGGACCGATCGCCCGGGAACTCGACTACAATCTGTTTTTCAGTGACCTGGGCGAGTTCTTCGCTTCCGTTACGCCACGCGGCGGGAAGAGGATGCACTGCACAATGAAAGAATGGCAGAGCCTCGGATATGACATACATTCAATTTATGCAGACCCACAGTTTATCGACCTTGAGCGAGGTGATTTGCGCCTGCATAATGACTCGCCGGCGTTTCAAATCGGATTCAGCGAGTTCGATATCAGCAGAGCGGGTCTGTTACCAAATTTTCCTCAGCGCTGGCGGGATGTGTGAGTCTGCAGTGCACCCTGCGGGAACTGCGCACCGGGAAGAGATAAATTTGGGAAATCTACTTAGGGAGACACGATGTAATGCAGAGCACTTATACAAAGTATACGTGAAGAGAAGTGCCAGAACGCCTGCGATAGAGCTGAGAATCCGCTTCATTCATGTGGAAGGCGATTTGGATGACATAACTCGTGCGGATCATCGCTTCAGCATCGTAGATAAGACGTCACCATTAAACTCTCGCGCATACAATCCAAAATCCCGTCAGCCCGGAGAACCAGATCGTGCCGCTGAAGATAAAAGACATAGTCAAACGCATCACAACTGGTATCCTCATCGCAGTTATCTCTCTGGGGATCCTATGCTGCAACGAGCCGCTATTGGCACAGACAGCAGAACGGCTTCTTCCACGGCTAAGGTTCGAGAATTCAGGAACCGTGACACGAGATATGGACTTCCGGTATTTCAGTCAACCTGATGACTATCTTGAAACGCCGACCCTTTGGAGCATCCGTTCTGATGCTATATATCTCTATCAAGTAAAAGGTGGTCGCAAAGTTAGTCCGCCAGATGGAATGCGGTCAGCGGTTCCGCTTGGCGGTCTGGGCTCAGGGACAGTTGAACTGCGCGCCGATGGAAGCCTGCGCGATTGGAACATTTTTAACAATTCGCCCGCATTTGGAACAAAAGTTCAACTCAACGACGCCCTGTTTGGGATTCGCATAGAGGAACAGAGCGGGAAAGTATACGCATCCACTCTGCGAACCCAACCACCATCAGGCTTACCCGCGATTCGACAGATTAAGTACTCTGGCGACTTCCCGGTGTCGCGTCTCCGATTCAGTGACCCGGATCTGCCAATTCGAGTGGATCTCTATGCGTATAGCGAATTCAGGCCTCGTGATCCGGATGTGTCGGCGACGCCAGCAGCGATCTTCACCTTTCTGCTGAGCAATTCGTCCCGGCAGGCGATTCGTGCGTCACTTCTGTTTCTGCTCCCCAATCATATTGACGGGCACGTTGCCGTCAAGGGCGGCCTGACTTTCATCCGCAACGGAAACCTGCCGTTAAGCGGATCGATCGCTGTACGAACAGTCGGTTCCGGAATTAGCTCAGTGACGGGATCTGCTTCCAGCTTTGAGGGGCTATGGAGGGCCTTCGCTGGAGGCGAGACGATTGCTGGGGTTGGCTTGAAGGGCGAAGCGCCGAGATTTGGTGCGTCCACGGCAAGTCTGAGTTTGAAGCCCGGGCAGACGAAAGCCGTCACATTCATTATGGCGTGGTATCTGCCCAATCGTCCCTTCCTGGATAAGACCCCGGGCAATTATTACTCCACCCTCTACCGCAACGCAGATGATGTGGCAGTTAGAGTTGCAGAACGACTTGTGGATGATTGGCGCAGTATGTTGCAGTGGCAGCAGATGATGCTGGACAACTCCTTGCCAAGTTGGTTGCAAGACAGTCTGATTAACAGTGTTGCCACTATGTATAAAACAGGCATGCGTTTCCGAGATGGCAGCTGGCGGCAGTGGGAGGCGTTTTCGTGCTCCGACGTCGATCCTGGCCACATCGATATGTACCAATCGCTACCCTACATGTGGTTCTTCCCGACACTCCGGAAGCAGATTTTATTGAGGTTTGCAAGTGTTCAGAATCCTGACGGATCGATACCTGAGGAACTGGAAAGTGGCGGTGTCGCTTGGGTGGGTCCTTTCGAAGAGCCAAGCGGCAGAGAGATGGGCGACAGCGCCACGGTGTTTGTCCTGGGAGTGTTCCAATATTACTTGTGGACTGGGGATCAGTTATTTCTCGAGTCGATGTGGCCCCATGTGCGTTCGGCTGCATTATGGGAGATCAGCCGTAGTAAAACTTATGGCCTGCCTGAATACCTTCAGAATACCTATGACCTATTCCATTTCAATCGGAAGACTCTCGTCTCTTATAACGCTATTCTTTATCTCGCTTCGATGCTAGCTGCGGAGAAGATGGCCAAGATTGAAGATCACCCCGAGGACCTGAGGACATTTGACTCTGCATTTGAAGAAGGACAGAGCAGTCTCAATCAGCGTCTTTGGACAGGAAGATATTTCCGGGCATGGTGGTCGGAAGATACAGCCGCCCCG
Source organism: Acidobacteriaceae bacterium (assembly GCA_030039895.1). Lineage (GTDB taxonomy): Bacteria > Acidobacteriota > Terriglobia > Terriglobales > Acidobacteriaceae > Silvibacterium. The sequence continues at coordinate 2,439 of JASHUR010000217.1, forward strand.
AATGCTTTGCTTGCTGATACGCTTTACGGTCAATTATGGGCCTCAGTGCTACATCTTGGTCTAGTGACAGATAAGAGCCAACTGCTCTCTCATCTGAGGAGTGAAGTGGCGCTAAATGGAACTCCATTCGGCCTGCAGGCGATGAGCGGAGCGAACTCTCACGATTCCAATGCCAACCGACACGTTCAGGCGTGGAATCCGAATGAACCGAAGCCTAACGACCGGTTAATTTGGCCGGCAGGCACACTTGATTGGGGCAGCTTGAACATCTATTTGGGAGGCAACGTCAACGAAAGCATGGCCGAAGTAAATAAGGCCATTTCCAACCAGCGGATTAATCTGAAGGACCAGTGGAACTACACAGATATCAATAATTATTGGAATGGGGGTTCCTGGGGCAATTCGCACTATACGCGTCAATTGATCTTATGGGCACTTCCACTTGCGCTGTCCGGCCAACAATGGGACGCCGTATCTGAGCGTCTGTCCTTTAATCCGGCGGAACCGGTCCCTCAAAGATTACCGTTCTTTGTTCCCCAGGCAACGGGAGTTGTTGAACTTATAGCGCCGGGGAAATGGCGAATTAAAGTAACATCAGGCCGGCTTGCTGTGCACGAGGTTCAGATTGCGAATGCGAGGTGGACGGGAGATAGACTGCTTAGAACAGGAGATTGCCTGTATTTGTCATCACCTTCTGCAGTTGCGTCGAATCATATGCATTAGCACGTCCTTGTTATTAGCAGTCGCGACCGGCGGGGACGTCCGGGCGGGAAGCAAACTAGGATCGTTCAGGCAGGCGCAACCTCGGCTTCGGGCGCCTCTCCACTTGTCGATGCCGCAGTCGTCGTCTAATTGTTCCCGGATGTAGCGGCAAGGTACCTTCCGGCAGCGCAGGAGACCTTATCATCAGGAAGGGAACGACTGTGACATTTCGCTGTAGCACACTGATTCATCGGGGAATGCACGTCGCTGTCGTCCCGTCACAATAAGCGCAGTTTGCCGCCTGGCGTTAAGGGCAGGACTGGCCTCAGGCAACTCGGATCAGCACGACTTCATGAATGCGGATTCGGTCTATTACGAAGTGAACCCAACCGTCCGACTGAGAAAACTTCACGGCGTGGTTCGCGCAAAGAAGGTGAACGGATTCAACACGCCGCCCATCGCCAACCTTCACTGCTGCGGGGATGTTCTCGATAGCTGTGTAGTACTCATGCACTCGTAACATCTTGACCTTCGTTCCTGTGTTGGCAATCAGATGCAGTACCAACGCGGAAGAAGATTCGCGGTATTGCACGAACAGTCCTAGATCAGTGGGGATGCGGTATCGGCGCGTGTCACGAAGGTACGGGTCGAGCAGGTTGAGAAGGGTATCTCGAACTGCCGGGATTCGAGTCTCTTCATAAATAGATTCGAGAGAAGATCCGATATAAAACACGGTGCCTTTACCGTATTTCCGTCGGCTTATTGCCGCGCCCAGGTCCCGCTGACGTGGCAGATCCCAGGTTGTCGCGAGCACATCCGTCTTATCAAGCACACGGAACCGTATAATCTGTGGGGCCTGAGGGATGAGGCGGTTGCCGGGCAATCTCAGATAGAGGTCAGGATGCTCCTCGGGAGCCCCCTCCTCCAGCGCTACGCCGAGCAGATTGTGGAGTGGATACTCCTCCTGAGGCCGCCCGTATTCGTCCAGCAGCCCGCTCATGTGGGTAGTGACGAGTATGCCGCCCATTTCGACATAGTCAGCAAGCATAGAGCACTGAGCGCGGCTCAGACAAATGGCGTTCGCAACATATACAAGTGGATAGTGGTCAAGTTGGCTGCAGTTAAGAGCAAAGTCGAGAAAAGGCTCGGCAGCGATACAGCCTTCTTGCATCACTCGCCAGACACCGTGAAAGCCGTTGGGATATGCGCCGGCCATGTAGCTCGGCAAGCCGCACCATTCGATAGTCTGGGTGCTCACCAGCAAGCCGCACTGCGGCGCATCGGAGGCGGACCGCATAAGGTCAGAATGCCGGTCTTCCCAGTCAAAGACTGCGCGGACGCGTTGCGCCTCTAGATGAGTCCACGGTGCGTCGCCGCTGAAATACAGTCGGCTCAGACTCCAGTAAACCGTGCCGGCTCCGGCTGAAAACGCCACCGCACCATCCATGAGCAGATCGTCGCTATCCAGTGGATAGCTGTACCAGCCGCGAATGCTCTTATCCATCAGATGTTCGCCATTGTACTGCGAGTGGTAGCCAACGTACGCCCAGATCGTCTTGCCGGTGCTGCGGCCGAGCTGCAGATTGAAGAGTTTCTGCTCCGGAGTCTTGGCTGATTCGAACATAAAACCGTCCGTGATTGGGAATGAACGGCTGCGGCACCATCCTCGGCTCAGCATCGACGTGTCGTTAAAGAAAACGGGGATACCTCTGGTCTCATGGACGATATCTGTGAGCGTCTGCAGCAGATTGCCGGCCACTTGATCGTTGATCCAGCATTTGCAGGCAATGATTTCATTTATTGGCCCATCAGGAGCCGGGATATCGCAGCTAGTCGCCTCAAAAAAAGCTTTCTGGCACCATTTGCAATGGCACAGCTCCTCGCGGTGATCCATGCCCTGATATGGACCGTCGAAGTACACCAGATCGAAATCGTATCGGAGGACTTCCCGAACGAGTTCCACGATCTCTTGCCGGAGCGGAGAATTCAGACAGCCCTCGTAGTACCGCGAGAAACCAAAATGGGTTGTGATGAAGGGCCTTCCCTGCATGTCGCGGCGCTGCCACTCCGGATACGAGGGGTCGGGATCGCGGATATCCATGAAGGGATGGTTAACCGGAACATAGGCGATGGTTCTCAGACCAGCCGCACGGCAGAGACGTAGCGTTTCCAGCATCGGATTCCCGGTGAGTTGTGGATGAACAGGATATTTCGTACGTGTCGGGAAATACGCGTAGTAAGAGGCGACCGGATAGCGAAGGGCGCCTGCGTGCAGGTCGGTGGCGATGCGCACTGCTTTGGCCGGATCGAAATCAAGGTTTGGGAAAAACGGTGGATTGAAGCCCTCGGCGTCGAGAATGCGCACGGAGTGTATCCATTCCTGTGCTGACTCTGTCGCGGGCAGAGGCTGAGAATGCCTCTCATGCCACTTGTCGGTGGCCTGAAGCGGATTGGCGGAACTTGCAAGCATAAGCCCACTGCCCAAAAGTAGCTCGCGGCGCGACAGGTTGGTCACCCTTGCCTCCTGATTCTGTTAACCTGTCCGAAAAACTGTTGGCGGGAGATGCTACACCCTGTGGAGCAGCGACGCAGACGAGCGTATTCCGATTGGTTGCGCTTCGGCCGGATCGCATCATGGTATCGCCCTCCCCGGCGAAGTGGGGAAGATGCTCAAGCGGAGATGGGTTGAGCCAAGCGGCACTAGCGCAATCGTTTCAGTCGGTCCAGCCGGGCTTCGATCCTCAGGCAGGGAAGGCGTCATAAACCATTTGGGGTTGTCTCCGCCGGGTCGCAGCAGATGCCACCCGGGAACGCGCCTTGCCGGAGCCTGGAGAGCGGCCGGTGGAGAGCTCCAGAGGTCTTGACACGAGACGCTTCGTACAAGAGCCACTTGGCGATCGAGTGGATCATGATCGTTGATGGCGAGCGCGTAGTTCCAGGATGACCTCGCCTCTGCCGCCCACATCGGATAGTAGTCCGGAGAGGTAATCTCGAATTTCGGCATGGCGATCGGTGTCCAGGTTTCCTGTGGGCGTAGCGAATAGACCAGCGGGCCGTGCTCGAGAAAGATCCCTCCGTCAGACGAGCGCCCACTGGACACGCGCATAGGAAGTTCCAGAGAGATGAGATCCCCGGGGGAATGGATGCGTCGTAGGGTGAGGAACCCATCATGAACCTCTGGCAGTTCGCGCACCCGGCAGTTGATGGACAGACGCTGATTCTCGCACCAGTGGGGAATGCGGAGGTGCAATGGGAAGTCTATTGGTTCGCCGGAACAGATGTGGAACATAACCCGCTCAGAGAACGGATACTCCGTCTCTTCCACAATCTCGACCGCCTGGCCGTTCTCACCTACAGTTGCCGCTACGCGACATGGTCCAAACAACACAGCTGCAAGTCCGCCGTCCGCCGAGCGCATCCAGGTTCGCTGCACATACGTGGGGATCATCCGGCTTACGTTTCCGGCACAGCAGGCGGTAACAAAATCACATTTCGGCCGGAGATCACTATTCGGACCATAGAGAGCCGCCGCCGTGCCGAGATGCTGCCCTACTTGGCAGGAGTTACGAGCAATATGAAGTTGGTTTGGACAGGAAATATATTGCAAGCCTGACCAGTCTTTTCGAATAGCTCCCATGCCGGCGTTGAACAGAGCGCGTTCGATCCGATCAGCGTATCCTCCTTCACCCGTGGCCATAAGAAGATATCCCCACGTCAGGTTGAACTCGACGATGTCGCAGGTCTCATGGCCATCGAGGGAAGTTGTTCCGCTCAGGCTTTCACTGGCGGAGGGTGTTCCATCGGCCAGCATGTGGTACTTGAAGATGCGCTGCATGGCCGCAACGGAAACATCGAGCTGCCCAGGGTCGCCGGTATATAGGAACATGGCGGCTCCCAGTCTTGATAGCTCGGCGAAGGTTACACCATGCATTGTGGACGGAACGTCAGCGGTAAGCTCCAATAGCTCGGACGAGGGGATATTGGACCAGATGTCCCGGGCCATATCAAAA
>JASHUR010000218.1 GCA_030039895.1 Acidobacteriaceae bacterium
ATATCGGAGGTGTCAGGCGCGAGCTGGTCCTGATTGGCGAAGACGTCGTCGGCAAATTTGAAGAAGGCGGCATCGCCGGCCTCCTGAGCGACGCACACGCTATAGGCCGCGGCCTTGAATGCCTCAGAGTGAATGCTGACGAGGGGAAAGTTCTCGAAGACGAAGTGCGCCTGAGGGAAATCTGAGAGCAGATGCTGGATGATGGGTTGAGTGATGCGGCAGTGGGGACACTGAAAATCTGCGAACCCAACCAGCTCCAGCTGTTTGTCAGCGGCTCCACTGCTGGGGCCGTCGGCGCGCGCGAGCAGCATTTGATGGGCTGCGGTGAAAGGATGCGCACCGAAAGACTCCATGTCGAGATTGGGGGCGATCAGGTGCTTGCCGTCCGGCGTTACGAGAAATGAAGCGCTGACGAGGTGGTGCTGCGGGTCGTTCTTCTGGGTGACTTCAACAACGACGCGGCTGACGCCGGGCGCAGGCGTTTTTTGTATCGCCCAAACCTCCCACTCACGGTTGGGGTCGTATCCCCAGAGGACCTTGAGGAAGGCGTCGACGGTGGCGCGTGAGGGCGAGGCTGCGTCGAAATTTGTGGCCGGCGGAGTGGGAAGCGTGAAGGGCTTGCTGGCCGACGAAGAGTCCTGCTGGGCGGATACCAGCAGCGAAGACGAGAAGGCAGTTGCGGCGACGAGCGTCGCGATGAGGAGCTGCTTCATGGTTGTGCGAAGGCGCATTCGGTGTCCTTGAAGGAGAATTGAGATTCGCTCTTGTCTTGTATTGCGTGTCATTTCCAGTGTAAAGGGGTGTGACGGATGACGTTGAGTTTTGTTATCCGTGCTGATGTTTGGGTGAGCCGCGGCAACATCAGACCTCAACCCGCGCGGCAATGGGGAAACGGCGGCCCATTCCGAAGGCCTTGGCCGTGACTTTGAGGACCAGCGCGGCCTGCTGCCGCTTATACTCACTGCGCTCGACGAGGCGCACGATGCGGCGCACAAGAGCGATGTCCACGTTGTGAGTTTTGGCGATGGCCTCGGGCGTCTCATAGCGCTCGACATAGGCTTCGAGAACGGGATCGAGGATTTCGTATGGCGGCAGCGAATCGGTGTCCACTTGACCGGGGCGCAGCTCGGCTGAGGGCGGCTTCTCGAGGATGGCGTTCGGGATAATCTCGCGGTCACGGTTAATGTAGCGGCAGAGCGCGTAGACCTGGGTCTTGAGCACGTCGCCGATGACGGCAAGAGCGCCGACCATGTCTCCATAGAGCGTGCAGTAGCCGGTGGACATTTCGCTTTTGTTGCCGGTGGTGAGCACGAGCGCGTTGAATTTGTTGGACGCGGCCATGACCAGCGTGCCGCGAATGCGGGACTGGATGTTCTCCTCCGTAATGTCAGGCCGGAGTCCGGTAAAGAGCGGGGCGAGGGTCTGGTTGAACTGATCAAACAGAGCGTTGATGGATAGGACTTCAAATCGGACGCCGAGGTTGGCGGCGAGCTGGCGACTGTCGTCGACAGAACCCGGGGATGAATAGGGGCTGGGCATGCCGAGGGTAAGGACGTTTTCGGCCCCGAGCGCTTCAACGGCGATGGCGGTGACGAGAGCCGAGTCGATTCCACCGCTGAGCGCAACGATGACTTTGGAGAAGCCGCATTTTCTGACGTAGTCGCGGGTACCGAGCACAAGGGCGCGAAAAGTGGCTTCAATCGCGCTGTCGGGGCCGGGATGGATGTCGCCTGCGAGCGAGTGCGTATCGACAAAGATCAAATCTTCTTCAAAGGACTTTGCCTGCGCGATGACGTCTCCGTTGCGCGAGAGGGCGATGCTGGAGCCGTCGAAGATCAGCGAATCATTACCTCCGACCTGGTTGACCATGAGGACGGGAGCGCAGTGGTGGCGGGCGATGGCAGCAAGCATGTCCTGACGGAGGCGGCGCTTGCCATACCAGTAGGGCGACGCGGAAATGTTGAGCACCAGCGAGCCGCCGGTGAACATGAGTTCCTTGATGGGATCGACGTTGTAGAGGCGGTTTTCCCAGAAGCTCTTGTCGTTCCAGGCATCTTCACAAATTGTGAGCGCGATGTTTTCGCCGCCGAGCGAGATGAGACGTTGGCGCGCCGCAGGAGCAAAGTAGCGCTGCTCGTCGAATACATCATAGAAGGGCAGGAGCATTTTGGACTGCACAAACTCGACGCGTCCGTGGCGGAGGAGCGCGGCGGAGTTCATGACGTGCTTGCCGGTGTTGTGATGGGCGGGCGTGACGTAGCCGCAGATGATGGCAGTTTTACTGTCGACGGTCTGGGCGGCTATTTCTTCGATGACCTGTCCGGCACGGGCAACGAAGGCAGGCTTTTCAAGGAGGTCGGCAGGAGGGTATCCGCAGACGGCGAGTTCGGGAAAGAGGACGAGATCGGCGTTGCCCTGCGCCGCGCGCTGGGCGAAATCGAGGATTTTTCGGGCGTTTCCGTCGAAGTCACCGACGGTAGGGTTGATCTGGGCGAGCGCGATCTTCACAATTACAAGTTTACGCGCACGAGGCAGGTATGCGCTCCCACACGAGCTCGGCAACGATGGTGTGAATGCCGGAGCGAATGGGACCGGTGCGCAGAGTAAGCGTGTTGCCCTCGAAGTTGTAGTAGCGAACCTCAGGACGTCCGACCCAGTTGGGGAAGAGGCTGACTTCAACGTGGTGAGTGATCGTGTTGCCTTCGACGGTGTAGCGGCCGGTGTAGGCAATATAGTCGCGGCGTCCGGCGCGGCGCGCCATACGGAGCGGGGCCGCACTGTCGTGCGGCTTGAGTGTCGTGGCAAGGCGGGCGCGGCGGTGCTTCCAGTCGCGGGCGGGGCTAAGGTTGCCGCTCATATAGCCTTCGGCCGAGTAGAGCAGATAACCACGGACTTCGGCGCCCCATGGGTACTCGACGGTGCCGTCTTCATGGATGAATGAATAGTTAAGGAGACGCCAGGTCCCCACGAAGTCGGCTGCGGTAGCGTGAGTGGACATCAGACTGTGGGCAATACCAGAGCGTCAAGGGTAAGGAATTGGCGGAGAACTTCATCGCTGGAGGCCTTCATTTGCTCCATGGTGCCGAAGAAGTGCGCCTTGCCCTGATGGAGGAACAGCACCCGGTCGGCGAGCCGCTGGGCGAAGCGCATGTCGTGGGTAACGACGATGCTGGTGAGACGAAGCTGGCGCTTGAGCTTCTGGATGAGGTCGCCGAGCAGGTGCGCGATGAGCGGATCAACCATGGTGGTGGGCTCATCGTACAGGATGCACTCGGGCTGAGCCGAGAGCGCGCGGGCGATGGCGACGGAGCGCTTCATGCCGGTAGAGAGGTCGGAGGGAAGAAGATCGACCATTCCGGCGACGCCGACCATTTCGAGAAGGCCGTGGACGATTTGCTGGATCTGATCTTCAGCCAGCACCGAGCGCTCGCGCAGCGGAAAGGCCACATTTTCGCCGACGCTGAGCGAATCAAACAGCGCGCCATTCTGAAAGACCATGGTGACTTTGCGGCGGACGGCCTGCAACTGCTCCTCGTTGAAGCCGGTGATGTCTTCGCCGGCGACGAGAATTTTACCGGAGTCAGGTTTGAGGAAGCCCATGACGTTCTGGAGCGAGACGGACTTGCCGACGCCACTGCGACCGAGGATGCAGAGCGTCTCACCGGGATTGACGAAGAAGCTGACATCGTCGAGCACGACAACGTCGCCGAAGGACTTGTAGACATGCTCGAAGGCGATATAGTGCGCCGGCGCGCCGTTCGGGCGATTTTCGACGACGGTTTGGATTTCGTGCGTGGCCAGCGTTCATTCTCCCGGGAACATAAATCTGCTTGTTTTATTTAACCCTATTTTGATGCGCGCGAAGTGCTCCGGTCGCCACACACCCTAAAGTGAATCGCAGTCTCCAGCTTTTCAAGGTCGGCGGGGGTGTTGATGTTCTGGAACCATAGATGAAGCTGAAAGGGTTGCGGCCAGCATTGGGCGGACGCAACGGATTCAACGTTAAAGAAGTCGATAGACGCGTGAGTTGCGCGGGCGGCGGATTCGACGGCGTGCGTGACCTTCGCGTCGCCAGCGGCGAGCGAGGCCTGTATATGGGGCATGAGGGCACGGCTGTAGACGGCGCAGAGCGGCTGCGGACGGCCTTGCAGCAAAGGTATGGTAGCAAGCGCCGTGGTGATTGCGGCGCGGGCAGCGGTCCACTGAAGAAAAAATGCGGGCAGAACGGGGAGATCGACTGCGAGGAAGAGGTTCTGCTCTGTGCTGGTGATGGCAAGCGCGGCCTGGATGCCGCCGAGCGGGCCTGTGTGAGCGAAGTTGTCGGGGATGACGGGGGCGAATGATGCGAGGTCGGGACGCGAGCCGACGATGCGCGGCGCAAAGCCGATGGCACGGAGTTTATCGAGAGCATGTTCGATGAGAGGACGGTCGTTGAGCAGAAGCAAGGCTTTGTCGCGGCCCATGCGGGTGCTTGCTCCTCCGGCCAAAACAAACGCATTCATCTTCCGAGTTCTTCAAAGAAGGCGATGACGGACTCGATACCGCGATAGAAGTTGGCAAGGTGAAACTTCTCGTTAGGTGCGTGGAGATTGTCGTCGGGAAGACCGAAGCCCATCATGACGGAGGGGATTTTGAGGTGACGCTCGAAATCGCCGACGATGGGAATGGAGCCGCCGCCGCGGATGAAGACGGTGTCCTTGTTCCAGACCTGCCTGAGCGCGCGGGTTGCAGCCTCGATGTAGGGATTGTCGGTGCCAATGACAATGGCTTCTCCAGAGTGGATGAGGCGTACGTCGAGCGTAATGCCGGCCGGCGTGAGCGACTGGACGTAGCTCTTGTACTGAGCAAAGGTCTTTTCCGGCATCATGTTCGGCACGAGCCGCATGCTGACCTTGGCGACGGCCTTTGCGGGGATAACGGTTTTCGCACCGGCTCCAATGAAACCACCGGGCATACCGTGAACGTCGAGGGTGGGGCGTGCCCAGGTGCGCTCAAGAACGGAGTAGCCGGGTTCGCCAGTGAGCACGGGCGAGCCGACTTCAGTTTTGCGATAGTGCTCTTCATCGAAGGGCAGCTGCTTCCAGGCCTTGAGCTCATCGGCGGACGGAGCTTCTACGTCGTCATAGAAGCCTGGAATGAGGATGCGCCCGGAGGAATCCTTGAGCTGGGTGATGATTTGCGCGAGCGCGATGAAGGGATTAGGCGCGGCGCCGCCGTACATGCCCGAGTGCAGGTCGACCATGGCGCCGCGGGCTTCGATCTCGGTATATATCATGCCACGGAGACCAACGCAGAGCGTGGGCAGCTCGGGGGCAAAGAGTTCGGTATCGGACACGAGCGCGAAGTCTGCCTTGAGTCGTTCGGGGTGTTCGCGGACGAATCTGGCGATCTGCTCTCCGCCGACTTCCTCTTCGCCCTCAAGAATGACGCGGACGTTGATGGGCAGCTTGCCGCTGTGTGCCTTGAAGAGGGATTCGAGAGCTTTGATGTGAATATACATCTGACCCTTGTCGTCGACAGCGCCGCGCGCATAGAGGTTCCCGTTGCGCTCGGTCGGCTCAAAGGGCGGCGATTTCCATTCGTCGAGCGGGTCGGGCGGCTGGACGTCATAGTGTCCGTAGCAGAGCGCCGTGGGCTTGCTCGTCGCATGGAGCCAGTCGCCGTAGACGAGCGGATGGCCTTCCGTCCTGATCACCTCAACATGTTCGAGACCGATGCGCTTCATCTCTTCGGCGAGCCAGGCGGCGGCAGCGGCAACGTCTGATTTGTGCTCGGGCAGCGTGGAGACGGACGGGATGCGAAGGAAGGTCTTGAGCTCGCTGAGAAAGCGGGGATAGTTTTGACGGGCGTAATCAACGGCGGCAGAAGGCATGATGGGTACTCCTCGAATCCCTGAATGCTGCGACTATGCAGTATAAAGGACGGCGCGAACAGCGTGCGGAGACGCGCGCTTACGGCATTTCCGAAAACGCTTAGCGCGCAAAATTGTAGGAGAGCTGAAGGCCGCGTCCATTTGGAGTGGATACGCTGGAGAACGACAGGCGGCCGACTTCGCGGGAACGATGGTGTTCGACGTATCCGCCGATGAGGTATCCGAAGACACTACCGACGAGCACGTCCGACGGGAAATGCTCGCGCGCAAGAATTCGAGAGACCGAGACAGTACTTGCGAGCGAATACACCACCGCTTTGGTGACGGGACTGTTGTATTGCGTGGCGACGACGTGGGCGAAAGCCCAGACATTCATGGCGTGCTCGGAGGGCATGGACTGGCCATCAGGCCAGGTCTTGGTGCCGTGCGGCCAGAAGCGGCCGGTTCCGTCTCCCTGCTGCGGGTCCTGGCGGTCGATAGCGTACTTCAAGCCCTGATTGAGAATTGTGGCGTCGACCATGGCCTCGGCAGAGAGGACTGCGGTCTCGCGTAGCAGATCATTATGGGTAAAGTCGGCGATGAAATAGCCGGCCCCGGAAGCGGCGTACGGCACATAAAGGCCGCCGACGTTGGATACGGTCTCAAAGTGATCCTGACGCTGCTGGTCAACGCCCAGAGAGCGCATGGCGTGCGCGTCGTAGTCGAGGGCAAAGCCGGTTGCGACGCCGAAGGGAACGATCCAGAGGAAATCTTTGGGCCTGGTTCTGGCCGGACTGGCGATGATCCCTCCCTCATCCTGGAGGACGTGCACTGCACAGACCTTGAGCGAGCTGAGCAAGCATTGCTGCTGGGTACTTTGCCCAAGGGCGAGAGCGGGCAGCAATGCGCTGATAAAAAGAAAGGCGGTGAATCTCATGGCTCACACTGAGATTATCATTCGCCGCCTTCGCGCAATGCTGGCTGATATTAAGCTGGTTGCTCGACGACCGGGCCGTGGGTTTTCGCTGTCGGCATGGGCTTTTTTTCTTCCGGAGCAGGAGCGTCGCCGATGCGCTTGGTATAGCTGCATGCAACGTCGCTGTCGGCCTCACCCTTCTTTGCGCGTTTCTTCGGTACGGCTTCCTCGTCGGCGGAAGGCTTTTTGTTGTTGGGGCAGACGAGATAGACGCCGGACTTCAGGGTCTTCTCAAGGAGGTAGGGGCTGCCGCACTCGGGGCACTTTTTGTCGACCGGCTTGTAGTTGGCAGTGAAGTCACACTTCGGATACTCCGAGCAGCCGTAGAAGAGATTGCCGCGGCGGGCCTTCTTTTCGACAATATCTCCCTCGTGGCATTTGGGGCATTTGACCCCAATGGTGTTCTGCTTGATGTATTTGCACTTGGGATAGCCGGAGCAGGAGATGAACTCTCCATACTGGCCGTTGCGCAGCATGAGATGCTCACCGCACTTGGGGCACTTCTCATCAAGTGGAACAGGCGGCTTCTGCTGCTGCTTCTGGTTGAGACGGCGCACGGTTTTGCAGGGAGGATCCTCGTTATAGCCAGGACAGGCCATGAACGGGCCCCACGGGCCGTTGCGCAGCACCATGACGCGGCCGCAGTTCTCGCAATATTCCTCTTCCTGCTCCCCGTCCTCACTGGGCGCGGCAAGGTTGGGCTTTGCGTCGAAGTTTTCCTTGGTGAAGTTGCAACTTCCGGGCTTCTTTTTGTCGTAGGCGCTGCATGCGTAGAAGGAGCCGAACTTGCCCCACTTGAGGACGAGCGGCGAACCGCACAGATCGCAGACCTGATCGGTGGGCTTCTCCATGCGCTTGATGTCTTCCATGTTGGCGCCTGCGTCTTTCAGCTCGTCCTTGAAGTAGCCATAGAAGCCGTTGAGCAGATCGGTCCACTTCTCCTTGCCGTCCTCAATGTCGTCGAGCTCTTCTTCGAGCCGCGCGGTGTAGTTGGTGTCGAAGATATAGGGGAAATTCTTGACAAGAAGGTCTGTGACGACGGTGCCGATTTCGGTGGGGACAAACGGGCCGCGTCTGCCGCCGACTTTGGCGACGTACTCGCGATCCTGAATGGTATTGATGATGGACGCGTAGGTGGAAGGACGGCCGATGCCGCGCTCTTCAAGCTCGCGAACGAGCGAGGCCTCGTTATAACGCGGAGGCGGTTGAGTGAACTTCTGCACGGCAGCTACGGCGGTACGCTCGACAAGATCGATGGAGGGCTCGACGAATTCAGGAACATCGGTATGCGGACCGTTCCCCGCCTGTTCGTTCTTTGCCTCAATTCTCGCGATCTGCTGGCGGTACTGGCGGCGCGCGTCTTCGTGTTTTGCCTCGCGCGCGCGGACGGCAAGCGCATGAAGGTGCTCCGGACCGGCAAGGGCAAGGGCATGGCCCTCGTGAATTTGCGGCAGCTCCTGCTCGTCGTCGCCGTCGCCGGATTTTTCGTCCTGATAGACCTTGAGATATCCGTCGAATTTGAGGACCGTTCCGGTAAGCCTGAAGTTGTAGGTCTGGTCGCTCTTTGCGTTGATGGCGACGGTGGTGACGTCGTAGATCGCAGGATTCATCTGCGATGCAATGAAGCGCTGCCAGATGAGCTTGTAGAGCTTGTACTGCTCGTCGGAGAGGGACTTGCGGATGTCGTCCGGGTGCAGATCGGGGTCGGCGGGGCGAATGGCTTCATGCGCGTCCTGCGCGTCCTTCTTGGACTTAAAGACATTGGGCGCTGCCGGAAGATATTGTTTGCCGAGTTTCGACCCGATGTATTCGCGCGCGCCCTGAATCGCCTCCGGCGCGACGCGCGTGGAGTCAGTACGCATGTAGGTAATGAGGCCGATAGCACCGCGCTTACCGACTTCTACACCCTCGTAAAGCCGCTGCGCAACACCCATGGTGCGCTTGACGCTGAAGCCGAGCTTGGCTGCGGCGTCCTGCTGCAGCTTACTGGTGATGAACGGGGCCGGAGCCGAGCGGCGGCGCTCCTTTTTCTCGACGGAGTCGACGGACCACTGCGCGCGCGTGGCGGCGTCAATGATGGCGCGGGCGGTTTTCTCGTCGGGGACTGCGGGCTGGCTGACGGTTTCGACTTTGGCGCGCTCGCCGTTGATGCCGATGAATCGCGCGGTGATGAACGCGGGCTCGCCTTTGGGGCCGGAGTCCGGAGTGAGCTTCAAGATTGCGTCAATCGTCCAGTACTCGACGGGCTTGAATGCCTTGATTTCCTGCTCCCGCTCGACGATGAGACGCAGGGCGACAGTTTGCACGCGGCCGGCAGAGAGTCCACGGCGGACCTTGTCCCAGAGCAGCGGCGAGATCTGATAGCCGACGATGCGGTCGAGGACGCGGCGCGTCTGCTGCGCATCGACCAGGTGCTGATCGACATTGCGGGCGTGGGCAAAGGCGTCTTTGACGGCCTTGGGAGTAATTTCATTGAAGGTGACGCGATGAATGGCGCTCTTTTTTACGACACCACTGAGCTCGTCAGCCAGATGCGCGGCGATGGCTTCGCCTTCGCGGTCAGGGTCAGGGGCGAGGTATACATTTTCCGCGCCCTTCGCGAGCTTGCGGAGGCGCTCGATGACCTTCTCTTTACCGGGGATGACGATGAGCTCAGGCTCGAAGGTGCCGTCTTCAAGATCGACACCGATCTTGTTTTTCGGCAAGTCCTTGACGTGGCCGGACGAGGCTTCAACGATGAAGTCGTCTTTCCCGAGATATTTATTGATCGTTTTGGCCTTCGTGGGCGACTCTACGATCACCAGTGATTTGCTCATTCTTTTCCTTTACAACCGAGACGCATACTAACAGACGCGAAAAAACCGCGTTCGGACACAGACGAACAGAATATACATTTTCTGCCCGCGGTGCTGAGTTTTCGATGACGGATCGAAATTCTTTTCAGAGACTTTTGACGTAGTTTTTTCCAGGAAGTTGCCGGATGCGCCCTGCAAGCTCCAGTTCAAAGAGCGCTGTAAAGATCTCTGAGGAGCTTAGTTCAGGCTCCAATTTTTCCATGATCTCGTCAAGTTGCAGCGCTTCGTCATGGCGGAGTGCGCTCATTACGCGAACTTCGTGGGGTGACAACGCCTGCTCTGAAGGCTCCTGATCAAATAATGATGCAGAAGAGGTGGAATTGGATTCAGGGCTGCCCTGCGCGGTGAGTTGAACGCGGACTGGAGAGGGCAGGTCTTCCCAGACGTCCTCCCATGTAGCGGTGAGCTTTGCGCCCTGTTTAATGAGTGTGTTAGGGCCCCATGCATTCTTATTCGTAACGTTGCCGGGAACGGCGTAGACGTCGCGATTCTGCTCAAGGGCGCAGCGGGCGGTGACGCGTGTGCCGCTGTACTCGGCGGCCTCGATGACGAGGACTCCAACGCTGATTCCGCTTAGGATGCGGTTGCGTTTGGGAAAGTTTTGCGGAGCGGGAAATGTGCCGAGGGGAAACTCGGAAATGATGGCCCCGCCGCCGGCGATGATTTGCTCAGCGAGGGATTTGTTCTCTTTGGGATAGACGACATCGACACCGGTCCCCCAGATGGCGATAGTAGGACGCTTTGCCGCCATGGCTCCCTTGTGCGCAGCGGTGTCAATGCCGCGGGCCATGCCGCTGAGGATGATGAGGCCGCGCGCAGCGAGATCGCGGGAGAGCATTTCGGCCATACCTGATCCGTAGGGCGTGGGGTGGCGCGTGCCGACGACGGCGATGGACGGCCGCGCGAGAAGATCGGCGTTGCCGCGCACCCAGAGGAGTATGGGGGGATCGAAGATTTCACGGAGACGGTCGGGGTAGACATCGTCAGCGAAGGTGATGAAGCCGGCGCCGGTTTTGGCGAGGGTCTCCACTTCCTGATCAACAGCAAGGCGCGCGTTCCCTTCAAAGATGAAGCGCACGCTCTCGGCGGGAAACTGCAGCGACTCAAGTTCTGTGAGGCCGAGCGAAAGGATGCGGGCCGGCGAGCCGGCGTGCTCAACGGCACGAAGAATGCGACGGGGGCCGAG
>JASHUR010000219.1 GCA_030039895.1 Acidobacteriaceae bacterium
GCGGTGAGGTTGAGTGGTTGGCGATGACGAGGACGCGCTCAGGGCTGGAGGGCGTGCAGCCCTGCGCGATGTCATCGGCGCGGACGAAGGCGAAGACGGTTTTGTCGAAGTATATGTCCTGCTGGAGGCCGGTCTGGAGCGCGGGGTGCTGGGCGCGGAAGTGCAGGAGGGTGCTGAGGTAGTCGTGAACGGATGCCTGCTCAGGGGTGCATCCGGCAGCGGTGAAGGCGTTGGCGGGATCGCCAGGGAAGCCTCCGGGAAAGTCGTGGCGATTGTCAGGATCGTTGCCGCCGCGCATGGCGATTTCGTCTCCGGAATAGATTTGCGGCATGCCGCGCAAGGCGGAGATGAGCGCGAAGGCCATCTCGAGGTCGGGGATGGTGGCGCCGGGGACGGTGAGGAAACGCATGGTGTCGTGGTTGCCGATGAAGGTAACGAGGCGGTTGGGATGCGGGTAGAGGCGGTCCTGGCGGAGGACGTTTTCGAGGTTGCTCATGGGCTGGTTCTGGATGAGCACCTTGCGCAGCATGAAGTACAAGGGGAAATCGAAGGGCGTGTAAAGGCCTGTGTCGACGGTGCCTTCGTGGCCGGGGCGGGCGACGCCTCCGGCGAAGTAAGAGACGATGGTGGGGTCGGGGTTGAAGACTTCGCCGACGGTGGTGAGGTGCGGGAAGAGCTGGTGCAGCTCGGCGTGGAAGTTGTGCCAGAAGACGCGGCTGACGTAGGGGAAGGTGTCGAGCCGGAGGCCGTCGAGCCCGGCGGTTTCGATCCACCAGACGGCGTTCTGAATGAGGTACTGGCTGACGAGCGGGTTCTCCTGATTGAGGTCAGGAAGGACGTTGGCGAACCAGCCCTCGGTGACGTCCTTTTGCTGCGCCCATGAGGCGTGCGGGTCGGTTAGAGAGGCGAAGTCACCGTTCGCGGCGTCGTGGTGGGCGACGGTGCCGTGGAACCAGTCGGGAGTGGGCGGGTCTTTGGCCCAAGGATTGGCAGCGCCGACGTGATTGGGAACGGTGTCGAGGACGAGCTTCATGCCGTCGGCGTGGACGGCGCGGGCGAGCGCGATGTAATCGGCAAGGGTGCCGAAGTGGGGATCGACGGCATACATGTTGGTGGCGCTGTAGCCGTGATAGTCCTGTGTGCCGCCGGTGTTGTCGTAGACGGGGGTGGTCCAGATGGTGGTGATGCCGAGCTGCTTGAGGTAGTCGAGATGCTGCTCGATGCCGCGGAAGTCTCCGCCATGCCAGCCGCGCGGCAGCGAGCGCTGGCTGGGGTGAGGATCGTTGGAGGTGTCGCCATCGGCGAAGCGGTCGGTCATGATGAGGTACATGACATCGCGCGAGGAGAAACCCTGAAAACCGGCCGATGCGGGCTTGCGCTGATCGAGCTGCCAGAGGCGCGATGTAGAGCCGGAGGAGTTGGAGACGCGCAGGGTGAGGGTCTGCGGAGCGGCTGTTGTTGTATCAAGCCAGACGAAAAGGTAGTGTCCATTGGCCGAGGCGTGCGTGCGGGTGACGGAGACATGGCTGCCGGTGATGGAGACGGCGGCTCCGGAGAGGTGGTTGCCATGCAGCAGCAGCATGGGCGATGGGAAGGTAGCCCACCAGTTGGGCGGATCGATTTTGTCGATACAGGGGGCGGAGCCTGTGGCGGTGAGGCAATTGGCTTGCGCTGAGAGCGCGCCGCAGGTTGAAAGGCAGAGAACTGTAAGGAACACAATCCGCACTTGTGCGAGCATGACGACTCCAGATGGGGCAGATCGATCTATTTTGTCCCGCAGGAACGGGTGGTGTTGCGAACCGAAACCGGGAAAAAATTGCCACGGCAGATTGACCCGCCGTGGCGACCGGAAACTTAAGTTAGATCTGGAGATGGAATGCCAGCTCCAGAGAGCAAAGATTGAATCACCGGGTACTTAACGCCCTTGAATCGCAAACCGGCAATGCACGGTATTGCAATTTTTATTCAAACCTTTATCACCAGATAAAACCATGTGAATGTTACAGTTGCGACGTTAATTTAACTCGGATGAAGGTTCTCAGCAGCGTTGACCAGCGAGTAAAGAGTGGGCGAAACTAGATGTTCTTGAGGAACGTACCGAAATGGGGATGCAGGTCCAGCGTTCGGATCCCGAAGATCATAAGGGGCACTCTGAGGGACAGCCTCCGATTCCGACGGTGATTCGCTTTGGCCTGTTTGAAGCGGATCTGGAGACCGGAGAGCTGCACAAGTCCGGCATGCGGATACGTCTCCAGGCACAACCGTTTCGTATCCTGAGCATGCTGCTGGAACGTCCGGGCGAGGTTGTGACCCGGGAGGAAATTCAGCATCGGCTGTGGGGCAACAATATTATTGTTGACTTCGACCACAGCCTGGGCACGGCGATCAACAAGATACGGGAGGCGCTGGGCGACTCCGCGGAAAATCCGCGTTTTATTGAGACACTGGCGCGCCGGGGCTACCGATTCATTGCCCCGGTAACGGCCGCAGATGCTTCTGCGGCGAGAACTCCCGGAGCCGAGCATCCTGAGGAAGCAAGCGCGCCGGCGGCGCCTTTGGTGCGGACACGGCCAATGCGATGGCTGTGGTGGGTGGCGAGTGCGTTGATCGGGATTGTGCTCGTTGGGCTGGCATACCTCATGGGGCTGCGGACCGCCGCCGACGCAGCGCCTCCTCCTTTCATTACACAGGTGACTTTTTCCGGGCGAGTTTCGCCGGGCGACCCTCAATTTGAGAGCCTGCCGGGAACGGCAACGGACGGATCGCGGATTTACTTCTCGGAAATTGAGGATGGTCGTTCGCAAATGGCCGAGG
>JASHUR010000022.1 GCA_030039895.1 Acidobacteriaceae bacterium
AGCGGTTCAAATTGCTCCGGAGCTTGGACAAAAGCCAGGTACAGTCCGGCCAGGACCATATTGGTGAAGGAGCTGGTCATCGCCAGGCCTCGATCGTTGGTGCGTGCGCCCAGTACCAGCGGACGTACGCTCGCCATTTTTGTCATTGCGCCGCTGTGGTTACAGGTAACGACCAGGTGACTGACCTGCGAGGGATAGCGCATCCGCGCCAACTCCAGCACGGCGACACCTTCTGAGCTTTCTCCCGAGCGCGAAAATGAAATGAAGAGGTAGCGGCAGGCGGGCAGGATAAAGTCGTCGAGATTTGTAAGTAACTCAGTGCTTGGAACAGCAGTGACTTCACAGCCCCACTGCCGCCGCAAAGTGCGGCTGACGACGCGGCCAACGTAGTCAGAGGTGCCCGCTCCAGCCAGAATGACTGCAGGACGGCGCGTTGCTTTTTCCTGAAGAAACTCTGCAATGAATTCGGCAAGTCCGGGCCTGAGTTGAGCGAGCCGGTCTATGGTTTCCAGCCATGTCTCAGGCTGCTGAAATATTTCTCGCGGAGTATTCAGCAGTCCACGGCGCTCCTTCTCTGCGTCAGACAGTGACAGCAGTGCAGCCAGCGGGTTCAACAGCGGCCCATCCTTCTCTTCATGAGACCTGATTGTAGTACGCCGCTGCTTTGAAACTAGCGGCCGCGGTCAGAAACTGCGGGGCCTGCCGCGGCGGCCTACTACATATTTAGAGGGGCTCAGCGCCTGCCTTTGGTTGATACGGGCAGAATGGATCGCTGGCGAGCGGGTCGCCGTACCAGGCGAAGGCACGGGCACGCGAACCTCCGCAGAGACCACGGTACTCGCACTTGCCGCACTTGCCCCTGAACTGCTCGGGCGAGTGCAGTGACCGGAACAGGAAAGAATTGCGGTAAATGTCAACCGCGTGATCTCTGCGAATGTTTCCGGCTGCAAGCGGAAGGAAGCCCGCAGGGTAAATGTCGCCCTGATTCGACACAAACATAATTCCATGACCGTCACGGATGCCAAAGCCGCGATACACAGGCGCCTTTTTGATCTCGGATGACGATAGTCCGGCTTCAAGCATCCGGCTCAGGGCCACGCGACGATAGGACGGTGCCTCTGTCGTCTTGATCTGGAACGGCGCGACGCGGGTCATGTCGAAGATCCAGCGCATCAGCTCCTCGCCCTGGTCCGGCGAGATTGGCTGCAACGTTTTGCCGCGGCCTACTTCAATGAGGAAGAACAGGCTCCAGCGCATGACGGGTTTGGTTTTGAGCAGCTCGTAAACTGCGGGAAGATCGTCAACCGTCTCCTGCGCGACGAGTGTGTTGACCTGCACGGGCAGGCCCAGTTTACCTGCGTTGTCGAGAGCTTCCATGGTCCAGTCGAAGCAGCCGTCGACGCCGCGGACCGCGTTGTGGCGGATGGCCTCAGAGCCGTCGAGGCTGATGCCGAGGCTTTCGATGCCGTGCGCCTTCAGGCGAGCGAGCTTGTCGAAGGTCAGCTCCGGCGTCACGCTGGGCGTGATAGATACAGAGATGCCGAGGCTTCGCGCTTCGTCGATCAGCTCGAACAGGTCTGAGCGCCGCGTGGGATCGCCGCCGGTCATGATGAGGTGCGGCAGAGGATCGCCGAAAGCGGCAATCTGGCGTAGCAGCAGCCGGCTTTCGGCATTCGTCAACTGGCAGGGATGGGGTGTTGTCATCGCCTCTGCACGGCAATGGCGGCAGGCCAGCGCGCATGCCTGCGTCATCTCCCAGTAAACGATCATTGGGTTTCTTGCGTAGTCGTGCGCGCTCGAAGGACGCGGCCCCGCCGTGATAAGCGTCGTTGTGATTCCGCCAATGCTAACCCCTCCAATGCTAACCATAGACACACTCCTGAACGTTGTTTTTGCAATGCTGCTGCTGGCCGACTGATGCCCGCTCTGCGATGCGCGCTGCGACGCGAGCGCCACTCTCAATGCAATCGGGGACGCCGGCGCCACGGTAGGCTGCGCCTGCCAGGTAGAGTCCGGGGTGATGAGCGGCGAGCTTTTCTATTTCGGCCAGGCGAGCAAGGTGGCCAACGTCATATTGAGGATTTCCCCTATGCCACCGGTACGCCTTGCTCACCACTGGGCGCGCTGTGATTCCCATTGCCGCGCACAGTTCGTGGCGGGCGAGGTCGACCAGCGCCGCTTCTTCCTGCTCGGCAACATTTTCATTGCCGTCTCCGCCCAGAAAAACGCGGACAAGTGCGTAGCCAGCGGGTGCGCGCGCGGCGAACTTTGTTGACGACCAGGAGCAGGCCGTGATCAGCCGGCCCTCCTGCTGCGGAACAACAAAACCATATCCGTCGAGCGGCGCATTCAGGTCGCCCTGCCGGAAACCCAGAGACACCGTGGCGGTTGAGACATAGCGAATCCTACGCAAGTGCTCTGCGAGCTGAGGATCCATCCCCTGAACCAATTCGGCGGTGACGTAGGCGGGTGTGGCAAAGACAATATCGTCCGCGCGGAGGAAGGAGCCGTCGTGGAGCAGAACTTCATAGTGGTTCCCGATCGGCATGACGGCCAGAACACGGCAATTCAGCTTGATGTCAGCGAAGGCCAAATGAAGGGTCAGCGTGTCGACGAATTGCTGCAGACCGCCACGAAGGGTCATGAACATGGATCTGCTCGCGCGCTGGGCCGTTCCGTTTTCGCTGCGGACACGACGCCGCTTCTGTGCGAGATAGCTGCGCAGCACGCTGCCGTATTTCTTTTCCATTTCCGGCAGCATGGCGAAGGTGCTTTGCAGACTCAGGCGTTCGGGGTCGGCGGCATAGATGCCTGCGAGCAGCGGCGCGGCCATCTTGTCCAATGCTTCGGCCCCCATGCGTCGGCGGACAAAGCTCGCGAGGCTTTCGTCTGCATCTTTGCAGCGCACCGGCACAAATGGCTCGACGGCCATGCGCAATTTGCCTGGCCAGGAGATGAGGCGGCTTTTGACCAAGGGCGCCAGTCCGTCAGGGAATGGATGGAGACGACCCCGGCTGAGTACGTAGGTGGAATGCTCTGCTGGGCTGGTGCCGATCAGTTCGTCTTCCAGGCCGAGTGCACGGCACAGCTCAATCGTTGCCGGCTCTCTGGTGATAAAAGAGTCCGGTCCGCCTTCGATCAGAAAGCCGTTCTCACGCTTTGAGGTGATTTTTCCGCCCAGGCGCGGACTGCTCTCGATGAGAGTAACGGCCACACTGCTATGCGCGGTGCGCTGCAAATGGAAGGCAGCTGCCAACCCCGTGATTCCGCCGCCAATGATGACTGTGTGCCTCATTCCACCTTCAACCGGCCCTCGGGCCTGCATCTGTTCAGGCCAAGGATGACTGTGGAAACCATAGTTGAGGTAGGCAGTCGATACAGTGATTTGAATCACATGTATCTTGGGCCTTTATCACACGGGGCATTGTCAGGAGAGCTCGACAGAACGAGCCCCAGGAGTGAACTGCAGGCGTTGGCTTTTCAGATCATCGGCTATGCCGGGCTGTGCAGCACATTCTCGCGTTCGCGCAGCGTTTCGCGAATGGCGTTCAGGCCAGTCTGGAGCTCGTCTGCGACCTTCAGGATGCCCGCGCCGCCCTGCTCATGCACCATGGCCCGCAGGGTTTCACACTGGCCGACAAGCTTCAGGTCGTGGTCAATGAGGACCTTCAGCGTGGGCGCCTCGAGCCGGTAGCGCTGCGTCATGCGGTCGTTCTCAGGCACAGGGAGTTGCTGAATGAAGCCTTCGAGTGCGCCGATGTCGCGGGCCAGCCGCTCAAGCTTTTGCGTGGATGCAACGGCCTCAGGTTCTGGAAACGGCTTGGCGCGGGTGGGTGCGGGCAGAAACTCGCGGCGGTAGTCGGTCTCTGCCTTCGACACGCTGGTCATGGCCGTACCCAGCAACCATGCGGCTTTGGTGCGCACGATCTGATCGTCGGCGCGCAGCATGTTCTCAGTGCGATAGAAGTTGTAACCCCATCCATAGAAGAGGTTGGTCGCAATCTGTCGCAGCAGGCCTGCGTCGTAAAAGCTGGACTGTGGCATTATTTCTTCTCGGATAATCCTGTCTCGGCTCCGAGCGGATAGAAGCCGGTTGCGGGCCCGCCAACATTGAATGGAACTCCGGCAGCCGCGTTGGGCGCAGAGACCAGGCCTTTTTCCGCCATCTTGAGCGCGAGGTAGTAGCGCACCGCCTCCATTGCGCTTAGCCCAATCGCCTGCAGCGAGATCAGCTCGCGCATGCGTTCGTCCTTGGGCATGATGAGGATCTTGAGATCGTTCAGCGTGATGCCGTAGGTCTTTAGGAAATCAGCGAGATGGGCCTTTACGAGCTCGCGGACCTCCTGGATGTGCTCGTTGATCTCCTCCATCTTGGTGACCTGAACGACCTGATTGATCGATTGCTCGATCGCCGGGCTGGCGTAGTCGGCCAC
>JASHUR010000220.1 GCA_030039895.1 Acidobacteriaceae bacterium
GTCAAGATCGCCCGTAGGCTCGTCTGCCAGAAGAACTTTTGGTCCAGTCACAAGGGCGCGCGCCAGCGATACACGCTGTTGTTCGCCACCGGAAAGCTCACCGGCCCGGTGTTCGGCCCGGTCGCCCAGTTCCACCTCTTCCAGCCATTCAGCGGCCTTCAGCAGAGCCGCGGTCTTTGACTCTCCCCGCGCCAGCAACGGCATGGCTACATTCTCTGCGGCTGTAAACTCCGGCAGCAAATAGTGAAACTGCCAGACGTATCCAACCTCGCGGTTGCGGAAACGTGCGGCCTCTTTGCTTGAAAGGTTTTTCAAAGGAATTGAGGCGCAGTATACGTCACCGCTGGACGGGCTATCAAGAGCCCCCAGAATGTGCAAAAGCGTGCTCTTTCCTGCACCTGACTCGCCGACAATGGCCAGCATCTCGCCTTCGGCCACATCAAAGCTCAACCCGTCGAACAGCACCAGTCGTCCGCGTCCGGTCGCGTACTCTTTGCGCAAATTCCTGACCTGGATCAGGGCCGGAAGCGCACTCTTTGTTTCATTTAGATGTTCGGCAGTCGCGGGACGATGCAGGCCGGTCAGGGTGGGCGGATTCGAGGCGGGGGATTCGGGTAAAAGCGACTCCATATCTACCTCTACCATCTTCGCGCGGCAAAGGGAAGCGTTGATTGGCGCCAAAGGTCACTCCAGCGTCACGAGTGACGGCCTAGTACTGCCTGAGATCGCACTATTGATTCATTCATTATTCATACCGTAGTCACTCATAGCGCAGAGCCTCTGCCGGCAGGACGCGTGCGGCTGAGCTTGAGGGATACAGCGTCGCCAGCAGCGAGACTCCCAGGGACACCGCCGCCACGATCACGCCGTCAATAGCGCGCGGCGCAAACGGCAGATAATCAATCGAGTAGACCTCCGCCGAGAGAGGGAAGTGGTAGTGCGCGCCCAGAATAGAGATTGTGTAGCCAAGTACCAGCCCGAGCGCGGTGCCCACTATGCTGATCAAAAAACCTTGCATCAGGAAGATGCGGCGCACCTGCCCCGGCTCCACGCCCAGTGACATGAGCACGGCGATGTCCTTGGTCTTCTCCATCACCATCATGGTGAGCGCGATCAGGATATTCAGCGCCGCCACGCACACGATGAGCCCGATCACGATGAAGGTGACCACCTGTTCCAGGCGCAGCGCATGGAACAGCTCGCGATTCTGCTCCATCCAGTTGGTCGTCTGGAAGCCCGGTCCGGCGGCCGCCTCAATCTCCTTGCCGATGCGGGCGGCATCATTCAGATTGTCCACCTTGAATGAGATGACGGAAATCACGTCCGGCTCGCCAAAGAGCTGTTGCGCGTCTTTCAGCCGGATGAAACCGAAGCTCGAGTCGTACTGATAGAAGCCGGAGTGGAAGATACCGACGATGCGGAAGGGCTGATATTTAGGAACGATCCCATAGGGCGTGAGCTCGCCTTGTGGACTGATGACCATGACGGTCGACCCCACCTTGGCGTCGAGCGAATCGGCAAGGTCATAGCCGATGACAATGGGAGGCACAGCGGCGTTGGCGGCGTTTGTATTTTCTGGCTCAGAAAGTGGCGCAGCCGAACCCGCCGTAAGGTTGTCGAAGAGATGACTCACGGTTTTTTCTTCGCGCGGAATGATGCCGTCCAGCTCCGCTCCGCCGGAGAGCGAGCCGCGCGCCACCAGCACCGGCTCATACAGACCCGGCGCAGCCGCCGTTACATGCGGAAGGTGCCGCAGCCTTTCCAGAAGCGGACGCCAGTTCTTGATGCCGTCGTTCATGGTGCGGAAGAGTTGGACGTGCGCGGTGGAGCTGAGCAGGCGGTTCTGCAGGTCGCGCTGCATGCCGGTGGTGATGGCCAGCGCGATGATGAGCGACGCAACGCCTACCGTTACTCCGGCAATGGAGATGGCGGTGATTGCGCCCACCACTGCCTGGCGGCGCTTGGCCCGCAGATACCGCGCGGCGACAAAGAGTTCAAAGCGCATAAAAGATCGAACGATCAGGCCTTAGTGCACGACCGCTTTCACAGTGACAACGTTCTCTTCCCGGTCGAAGACGCGCACCGTGATCACATGCTCCGCTGCGTCCACTGGCGGCGGAGAACCGGCGGGCCTGGCCCGCAGCGGCGCGTCGAAGTCAAACTGTTCCGTCAACGAGTCGGCTATATTTCCAACCGGAGCGATGTACTGCCACAGCCCAGCGTCCACCGAGTACTCCGCGTGAGAAATCGGAGAAGTTGCATCGGTCGCCGTCAACTGCACATGGATCTTGCCGTCCACCAACTGCGCGGTCATGCCGCTCACCATCGGCGGAGTGGTATCAATCAGGAACTGATCGCTTACCCTGGAGCCGGTGAGCGCCTGGCCGGGGTTGTGCGACGGGGCATCGCTGGCCACGACCTTGATCCTGTACGGCCCGTCCGGCAGCAGATCAGCGTTAAAGCTCAGAAAGGTCCGGCGGATGCGGTCTTTCAGCAGCATCCAGTTATGCTCATGTGCGCCGCGATAGTAGACCGAGTACTCCAACGTGTCGCCATTATCGTCATGCGCCAGCCAGCGCACTGTTACTGCCGATTTGTCCTTGAGCCCGACCAGCGGCTCGCTTCCCACAGGAAGTGAAAACGAAACGACTCCCGGCGGCGTGCGCACCGGAAAATTAATCGCCACGTGCTCCGCCTGTTCGAGAGCCATAGGCCCGGGAACCACGCGCGCGCCCGGCTCGACCAAAACCTCATCCACCACCGGGGCCACATTCACCGGCAGGTAATAGATGCCTACCGAGGAAATGTCCGCGCCCGGATGCAGCACCGCCTTCCATTGGACAAAGCGTGCTGGTTGCACGCCGAGCGAACCTGCGTCGGGTGGGACTTTTTTCCAGTCGCTCCAGGCCCGTTCCGGATTGTCAATGTTCCCGACGCGCGCATACAGATCGAAGCTGCCCGAACCCAGTCCTGTCTCAACCTGTGCGCGGCCCCACTGCGAGAACACGCCGGCGTCGAACACATTGCTCAGATAAGTGCCCTCTGCCGCGTCTGCGTGGCTCATGCGGTACACCTTGCCGGTGTTCGCCGTGCTGATGAACAGTCCCGCGGAGGAATCCGCAAACCCCGTGGCCTGCGACGCCTCAAGGTGCGCGATGTCGGCATAGGAGCCGTCCTCCTGAATGCGGTAGACGCGCCCGCGATTGCCCGTCGCAGCCAGCAGCCCCTTCGGAGTCCAGCGCAGCGCGTACACAATGTCGTCATGGTCCACCCACAACGTGCGCGGAGCGCCGTTGGGGGCAATCTCGTCAATCTCCGACCCTTCCGGAATCACCGTATTCGAGCTGAGCGCACCTACCGATCCCGGCTGCACGATCCTGATGGTCACCGTTGCGTGGCCGGTTATCGGAAGCGGAGGTAATGTCTGGCGGCCCTTTGTGCCGACTCCAGCAGCATAGATTACGCCGTTCGGTCCCACTGCCACCGCGGTGATCTCCTGCTTGGACGAGTCGTAGATCACATACCCCTTGCCCGCTTTGTCGATGCGGTAGACCAGCCCGGTTCCGTCCGATCCCGCAATCAGATTGCCCTGGGCATCAAACGCCAGGCAGCGAATGTGTTGCTCGTCGCTCTTGAAGAACAGCTCCGGCTTTGCGCCAGTCGACGTTGTGTCCACGCGATACACGGCCGCCGGGCCGCCGGTCGCAATGTACAGCCGCCCCTGGGCGTCGAACGCAAGGTCCCACACATACTTCGGCTTTTCCGCCGTCGTTGCCGGATCAAACACTACCTTCGCATCAGCCTCAGTCAGGTCTTTCGCGTCGGGTTCAAGCCGGTACACCTTGCCCGAGGGGAGAGTAGCCGCGTAGATGTCTCCATCAGGCCCTACGCGCACTGCCTGCACGCTCAGGTCTTTCGACGAAAACATCTTCGTCATCTTGCCGTCGGGCGAGATCCGGAGCACGGTGGCCGGGCTGCCTGTGCCTACATAGGCGTTGCCGGCCTTGTCCGCTGCAATGGACCACACGTAGGTCGAAGGAGTCTTGGCCAGCAGAGTGCTCGAAGGGCCGGCCATCAGTTGGCCATCGCTGGTAATGGCAACTCCGTTCGGCGTGCCTTGTTCGAGCTCTTCAAACTTCGATTGAGTCCAGAGCTTTGTACCCTGTGAGTATGCAAGACCGCCGGAGAATATCGCCAGGCAGGCCGCCAGAAGAGAGAAGGAACGCCGCATCATCCTGAATCGAGTCTACTAGATGCCTCGCCTGCGCAGAGGCGGTTGAGCATCTTTAAGCGCTCTTATTGTGCAGGAGAGGAGCGGTCCGGATCTCAGGGTCTGTTTTTCAAGTTCCTGTAACGCGCATGAAAGTGACAGCCCGGAAAACCCTGTTACCGATAGGGGCGATAATGCATCTGTAAAATCATGTCTATGGATCAGCCACAGTCCGACGCTCTCGTCTTCTTCGGCGCAACCGGCGACCTTGCCTATAAACAAATCTTCCCCTCATTGCAACGTTTAGCCAAGCGCGACAAGCTCAACGGTCCGGTCATTGGCGTAGCCAAAGCCGGCTGGAACCTCGACCAACTGAAGGCCCGCGCGAAAGACAGCGTGGAGAAGCACGGCGGCGCGGACCCTGAGGGGCTTCCCAAACTGCTCGATCGCCTGCGCTATGTTGACGGCGACTATGCCGACGCTGCGACCTTTGCGCAGGTCCGCAAGCAGCTTGGCGACGCCCAACACCCGCTGCATTATCTGGCCATTCCGCCCAGCCTGTTCGGAGAAGTCATTCAGCAGCTCAAAAGCTCCGGCAACGCCGAAGGCGCGCGCATCGTCGTCGAGAAGCCCTTCGGGCACGATATGGAGTCGGCCCGCAAGCTGAACCAGATCATCCATCGCGTCTTCGATGAGCGGAACGTCTTCCGTATCGATCACTACCTGGGCAAAAACGCCGTCCAGAACCTCATCTTCTTCCGCTTTGCCAATATGTTTCTTGAGCCCATCTGGAACCGCCAGTACATCGAGAGCGTGCAGATCACCATGGCCGAACAGTTCGGCATCCAGGGACGCGGGGCCTTTTACGACGGCGTTGGCGCTCTGCGCGACGTGGTCCAGAATCACCTGATGCAGCTTGTCAGCAACATCGCCATGGAGCCGCCACCACTTCCCGATGTCGAGTCCATCCGCGACGAGCGCGCCAAGGTGCTGCGCAGCACGCAGTCCATCGAACTCGAGGACATCCTGCTGGGCCAGTTCGAGGGCTATCATGACGAACCGGGAGTGAAGCCCGGCTCCAACGTCGAAACATTCGCCATGCTGCGTCTGCACATCAACTCTTGGCGCTGGCGCGATGTTCCGTTCTACATCCGTACGGGCAAGAATCTGCCCGTGACCGCGACCGAGGTGGTCGCCAAGTTTTGCCAGACGCCGCCGGTCTTCTCCGAGCAGGTGCCGCCGCAAAACTATGTGCGCTTCCGGCTCAGCCCTGTCCCGGAGACCGCAGTCGGCGCATCGGTAAAGCAGGCCGGCGACCGCCTGCTCGGCTGCATGACCGAGCTATGCGTCGATTCCGACTGCGGGACCGAGAACCTGCTGCCCTACGAAGAGCTCTTGCAGGACGCCATGCGCGGCTACCAGACCTGGTTTGCCCGCGAGGATTATGTTGAGGAGTCCTGGCGCATCCTCGATCCCGTGCTGAAGAACCCACCCAGCCCGCTGACCTACAAACCGGGAACATGGGGTCCGCCCAATGTGACTCCTGCGGTGACGCCGCCGGGCGGATGGGTGAATCCGCAAAATCCATCGCAAAAATAACAAAGGCAGCCGCGCCAGTGCGTGGCTGCCTTTGGGCCCTTTACGATTCCGCGAGCAGGGAAGTGACTGCCTGCGGAATCAAGGTCACAGATTTCCCGCGTCTGTGCTGCGGATGAATGCCTCCACGTTATCGTGCAGGGCTTTCAGCGAATCGGCATTCACATATACCATGTGGCCCGACTTGTACCAGTCATACTGGATGTTCTTCGCCAGGCTGGCGGGAATCGGCAGATGCTTGTCGTCGTACCATGCCGCATAGAAGGGCGTGGCCAGATCGTAGTAGCCGCCGTTCACCATCACCTTCAGCCTGGGGTCGGTCTTCATCGCCTCCGCCAGGTCCGGCAATACGTTTAGGTTGATCGGATCGCCGTTATGCTTCCAGTCCCATTTCGCGCTGGGCACACCAATGCCCGCGTCCGGTACATACGTTTCGCCTATGCCGTACTTCAGGGTCTTGCGAACGTAGTTGTTAAAAAGCGAGAGGTATGCCGAGGCAATTGCCGAGGCCTGCGGGTCGTACTGCGCGTATTCGCTCTGCGAGTCCAGCGTCGGGCCGGTGTAGCGAGTATCCAGACGGCCCGTGGTCGTATCCTGACCCTGCAGTAGCTGTTTGGCGAACTGCAAGCCTGAAACGCGCAGGTTGGCACGCATCAGGTAATCAACAGGCAGCCCGGTATAGTTGTGTATCTTCTCGGCAATGGCCTGCTTCTCTGTTTGCGAAAGGTCGGTGCCCTCCTGCAACGCATGCGCATAATCGCCCATGGCGAACGTTTCGACCTCTTTCAGGAAAGGCAGCAGCTCCGCCGGTTGGTTCGGTACTTTGTGGTGGTACCACGCAGTGGCGGCATAGGTCGGCAGCGCCGTCTCGTAAGGCAGGTCAATGCCGGGATTGTCATGCGGCGAATCGATGTCGGCGGAGAAGACAAAATCCTGTGACAACAGCATCACGCCATTCAGGTCAATGCTTTTCTCGTTTTCCAGAATATCGGCCAGCACCGCGGAGCGAGTTGTCCCGTAGCTCTCGCCAAAGAGGTACTTCGGCGAGTTCCAGCGCCCGTACTTGCCAAGAAATCGCGCGATAAACCGCGCAAAGGCCTCGCCGTCTTCATCGACTCCCCAGAAGGCCTTCTCCGGATCTTTGCCATGGAATTGTCCGAAGCCCAGCCCCGGCGCGTCGATAAACACCAGATCGGTCACGTCCAGCAGACTGTAGGGATTCTCCTCAAGCTTGTAGGGCGCCGCTGCCAGATGCTGATCGCCGGGCGTCTCCACGCGTACGGGTCCAAACGACCCCATGTGCAGCCAGACTGTCGCTGATCCTGGTCCGCCGTTGTAGAGAAAGGTGACCGGCCGGGTCTCCGGATCCGCGCCTTTCTTGAAGTAGGCCACGTAAAACATGCTCGCTGTTGGTGGTGCATCCGCTGGGTTCTTTACCAGCGCGGCCGGGGTGCCAGGCAGCGGTTTGCCGTCCAGCCCCAGCTGCGCGTCTTCTGCATCGGTCGCGCCCACGGTGATGGTTCCCGCCACGGCGGTATAAGCAATGTGCTCGCCGCCGGCATTCAGCATGCCTTCGGTGGTTGAATCGCCCGGAGCTGCCTCGGTGGCAGCCTGCTCAGGCTTTGCTGAAGTCTTTGTGTTGTCCGCGGCCAGGGCAGGGATCGAAACAACGGCTGCCAGTAAGATCGCTGGCAGCAAAGAAAAACTACGCATCAAGGGTATCCTTTTGAACGGGGGATTAATACGAACCTTTTAGGTTAGACATAAGACCAACCCTCCGGGTTATGCTATCCCTGTCATTTTACAGAAGTGTAGGACACAGCCTCAGCCGGGAATCGTGACTCAGCGCTGGACAGGTTCACGCACAGATTTCCGGCAACTCCAGAGGCTTCGGGTGCGTCTCTCAATCATCGGGGAAAGCCGAAAGCCGCGGTCTGTGGTAGCTTCCTGATTCCAAATCGCGGGCGAAGCCATCTAACAAGTTTGATGTCCGACCAACTTTATCTCAGTCTGTGGTACCCCAACTTTCGCCTCATCGCCCTGCCTGCCGCTCTGGAAAAGGTCATGGATCTCTTCGGTACCGTCGCCGGCTCTTCGCGCATACGGGCCGCTGCAGCCTATCCCATTTCGTGGAATGAGGCTCCAGCCTACCATCGCGTCTACGACGAGGAGCACGAGCCGGACATAGAGGCCGCACAGCCGCGCCCGGCCGTCTCCGCCGCCACTGAGATGCTCCACGAAGACTTCGCCTATGAGTTCGAATTGATCTGGGAGCTGTGGGCGCCAGAGCGCGCCGCCGGACTCGATGCGATATGGAAGAAAGAGCCGTCCATCGTCCGCATTACCGGCTACGGCCCGCAGTTTGACGAGGGCGCCTATGAGCAGAACGGCCATATCCGCATCGACTTCGGGCCGGACACGCCCTTTCTGCAGGAGGACGTGAACCTGGACCAGGACGCCGCCGAGCATGTGAAGCAAAATGTGCAGATGCTGGTAGACTTCACCAACGCCGTCCAACAGCACGCGGGCATCTCATCGCGGCTGCTCTGGTCCGAATCCGGCGAGAGCCTGGCGCAGAAGCTCATAGCGCGTCTGCAAAGCGTGAATTAAAGACTGCTCTCCCGAATCGTTCCGACAGACCCTGATCTTCGCAAGTTCTGAGAAAATAAAAGTATGCGCGTAACGGTTGCAAGGCTGCGCCAGGCGATTCTTATTCTGGCTGGCCTGCTGGTGGCAGTCCTCATCGGCTTCTTCGCCTATGCGCGCTACCGCCTCCATCGCATCGAGCGCGATCTGCCTGCGCGCCTGGGAATCAACATTCAGCAAACCGCCAACGGTTACACCTATTCGCAGTCGAGCCGGGGCCACACCCTGTTCACCATCCACGCCTCGCGGCTCATCCAGTACAAGAGCGGCGGCAACGCCGCGTTGCACGATGTCGCCATCACGCTTTACGGCCCGGCGGGCTCCGACCGGGTGGACAAGATTTCAGGCTCCGACTTCGACTATGACGCTAAAGACCAGATCGTTCAGGCGCAGGGCCAGGTCAGCATCGACCTGCAGGGCTTTGGCACCGGCAGCGCCGCGCAGCGGAATCGGATCCATGTCACCACCAGCGGCCTCGTCTTCAACCAGAAAACGGGACAGGCCGACACCAGCCAGCACACTGAATTCGCCTTTCCGCAGGCCTATGGAAGCTCTACCGGCGCGCACTACAACAGCAAGACCGGCGTGCTGGTGCTCGACAGCAAGGTGTCCCTCACCACTACAAGCAATGGCAGCCCTGCCGTCATCCACGCCGCGCACGCTCAGATCGAACGCAGCTCCGGCCAGGCATTCCTGCTCGCTCCCCTGACCGACTACAAGTCGGAGAAGGCTTCGTCCGACTCCGCCATCGTCGAGTTCCGCCCTGACGGCTCGGCACAAAGCATCCATGCAATCGGCCATGTGCGCGTGGTCAACACCGTGAACGGATCAGTATTGACCGCCGCTGACTCTGTTTCGCAGCTTGATGAAACGAGCCATTTGAAAACCACTGATGTCACCGGCGGCGTGAACTATGTTTCCAGGACCTCCGCCGAGAGCATGAACGGTACCGCTGATTCCGGTACGCTCACCTTTGGCCCCAACTCCGTGCTCCGGCATGCGCTATTCCGGGGCGGCGTAAACTTTGCCGATCAGGTCTTCAAGCTTGCGAATGGCGCCAGCGGCACGGCATCACGCACCATGAGGGCCCAAACGCTGAATGTTGATTTTGTCCCCGGCCCGCAAGGCAGGAGCGCGATCGCGCACACGGCCCTCGCCACCGGCAACGCAGTTGTTAACCTGCGCACCATTCCTTCCAAAGGCACGGCGCAGGCCACCACCATCCGCGGAGACCGGCTCTTCGCTTCGTTTACTGCCGATGGGCGCGACGTCCGGCAACTCGACGGCACCGGCCATACAAGCATCACCGACGTCGCGAAAGACGGCGCCACCAACACCAGCACAGGCGATACCCTTCAGGTCACCTTTAATGTGCCGCCTCCGTCGAAGGGCAAGGCGAAGCACGGCAGAAATCCCTCCGGTCCGGCGCCGGCCTCGCAGATTGAGACCGCGATTCAGGACGGTCACGTCGTTCTGACGCAGAAGCCCCTGCCCAAGGCCGGCAAACCAGCGCCGGCAACCATGACCGCGTGGGCCCAGCACGCCGAATATCACGCGGCCACCCAGGTGCTGCAGCTCACCGGCAATCCGCGGCTTGACGACGGCCAGTCAACGCAGATCTCAGCCGGAGTCATCGACTACCACCGCGACTCGGGCGACGTGGCAGCGAGCGGCGGTGTAAAAGCAACTTCGATTCAACAAAGCTCGACGAAGCAGCCCGCGCCCTCTTCAACGATGCCTTCGCTGGGCGGCGGCGGCCCGGTGCACATCACCGCGGACCATGCCTTCCTGCGCCACGCCACCGATACCGGCACGTTTTATGGGCAGCCCTCGACCGACGCGCGCATGTGGCAGGGGGCCAATTCCATCATGGCTCCGGTCATCGAGCTCACGCGCTCCCCGCAGACGCTCAAGGCCTACGGCGCTCCGGGCAGCAGCGGGGCCGTTGTGCAGGCCAACTTCACCTCGGCCATCGGCGCAAAGCACCAGCAGAGCACCGTCGAGGTGCGCAGCCATACGCTCTTCTACTCGGATGCAGACCGCCGCGGCGATTTCCGTGATGATGTAGTCGCGCAGGACCCGGACGGAGTCATCCATGCCGACGAGGCGCAGGTCTATCTCACTCCGGTTGCAAAATCCGCAAAAACCCCGCAGACAAACCAGCAGGCGCAGCTCCAGCGCATTGTCGCCACGGGGCACGTTGTTATTACCCAGCCGGGACGCAAAGGCGTAGGCGAGCGGCTGGTCTATACCGCGGACGACGGGCGCTATGTGCTCACCGGCTCGCCCGGGCGCCCGCCCTATCTTGAAGATGCGGCGAAGGGTACGACCACGGGAGCTACATTGATTTTCAATAGTCGGAATGATAGCGTCGTGGTGAGTGGAGGAAAGTCGAGCGCAGTTACTGAGACGCGCGCTCCGAAGTAGATGCAGAAGCTTTCAACCGAGGAAATCGGCAAGTCTTACAAGGGACGCCAGGTCGTTCGCGGCGTCAGCGTCGAAGTCAATCGTGGCGAAGTCGTAGGGCTGCTCGGGCCCAACGGCGCTGGTAAGACAACCAGCTTTTACATCATCGTTGGCCTCATCGCGCCGGAAACGGGCAACGTGCTCGCTGACGGCCAGAACATCACGCGCGTTCCCATGTACCTGCGCGCCCGCCAGTACGGCATCAGCTATCTGCCTCAGGAGCCCTCAGTTTTCCGCAAGCTCACCGTCGAGGAAAACATTCTCGCCGTGCTTGAAGTGCAGAACGTCACGCAGGAGATGCGCCGCTCCCGGACCGAAAAGCTCATCACCCAGCTCAATCTTGGCCACGTCCGCCGCACGCGAGGCTACGCTCTTTCCGGAGGCGAACGCCGCCGGGTAGAAATTGCCCGCTGCTTGGCCATTCAGCCGTCGTTCATTCTTCTGGACGAGCCCTTTTCGGGAATTGATCCCATTGCGGTACTGGATCTGCAGGAGATCATCTACGGATTGAAAAAAAGCGGCATAGGCGTTCTGATTACGGACCATAATGTTCGCGAGACACTCTCGGTCACGGACCGGGCCTACATCATTAACGAGGGCAGGATCTTTGCCGCCGGGACCCCGGAGCGGCTGGCAGGAGATCCCGAGGTGCGGCGGCTCTATTTAGGCGAAGGGTTCTCCCTGAGCTGATCTATCCCGGATCTTAAGGCTGGCCGGAGTTCCCGTAGTGTGGCAACATAATTGCTAAATACACAGCCCTCCTCGACTCGCTGGATGTACACTGGGCAGTAACGATCCGGGAAAGGTTCCGGGGCCGGGCCTCATCCGACCCCAATTGCAGGACGGCAGGATGGAATGACGCTTCTCCAACCCAAATTGAGTCTCAAGGTCGCGCAACGGCAGATTCTGACGCCGGGCCTGATGCAAATGGTCAGCGTGCTGGCGCTCAATAAGCTTGAGTTGAAGGAGATGATCAATGCCGAGATCACCGAGAACCCGGTGCTTGAAGAGGTTGAGGAAAATGTTCCTCTACTGGACGAGGTGGCGGGCAAGGAGATCGAGCATGATCGCGCCGTTGAGATGCGGGACTCTCCGGTTGAAGAGCAGAAGAAGGACCCCTTCGATGAGATCGACTTCGGTTCCTACTTCCAGGACTACCTTGATCCTGGTTTCCGCTCGCCCAACAATTTTGAGTTGACGGAAACCCCCTCGCTTGAGAATTTTCTCTCCCAGCCCGGAACCCTCACCGATCACTTGTTCTGGCAGCTCGGTTCCATGAACCTCTCGCCCGCCATCCGCGAAGCCGCGGAGTACATCGTCGGCAATTTGAACGAAGACGGCTACCTGAACGCCAGTGATGACGAGCTGCTTGAGGGCTATCTGGTGGAGCAACTTGAGCCTGAACCGGACGAGGGAGTATCCGGCAGCAACGGCCGCTCCGCGCTCTCGCGGGTTTTTCCGGCCATGCTGCAGCGCGCCCGGGTTCATCTGGAGGCGGCCCTGTCCGTCGTCCGTCATCTCGATCCGGTCGGTATAGCCACGCGCGACCTGCGCGAATGCCTGCTGGTGCAGGTGGAAGCGCAGCGGAAGGAGTTTGAGCTCATCTTCGCCCGGCAGTATCACGAGACGGTTCACGAGCACCAGGAGCCTTCAGCCGACGCCGCTTCCGGTACGGAAGACGGTGAGAACGGCGAGCTCGACCTGGCGGCCGCTGCCGAGACCAACGGACACCTGAACGGGCATGCTGGCGCAGCCCCCGGCAAGACGGTCAACAACGCAGCGAACGGCCACGAAGCCGCAGCCGCGAAGACGGAAGTCTTCGACACAGCCTTCTGTATCATCGATAAGCATCTGTCGCTGCTCCAGAAGCGCGACCCCCGTGAGTTGGCGAAGATTCTCGGCAAGACGGTCGAAGAGGCGCAGCACGCGATTGACTTTATCCGTACTCTCGACCCGCGCCCCGGCCAGCGATACAACCGTTCCGACGCCAGATTGATCGAACCGGATGTGGCTTTTGTGAAGCGCGGCGACGAATATGTGGTGGTCATGAACGAGGACGATCTACCCACGCTCCGTCTCAACCAGGGCTACCGCCGCATGCTCACCCAGCCCGGCGCAGAGAAAGAGGTCAAGGACTACGTCAAGGAGCGCTACCGTTCCGCGCTCCAGCTCATGCGCAATATTGAGCAGCGCAAGAACACCATTCTCCGCACCTGCGAGGCCATCGTACGCCGCCAGCAGGAGTTTCTTGAGAAGGGGGTCGACGCGCTCCGTCCCATGATGATCAAGGAGGTCGCCGAGGAGATCGGCGTGCACCCCTCTACTGTGAGCCGCGCCGTTTCCAATAAATATGTACACACCGCGCAGGGCGTGTATGAGCTGCGCTTCTTCTTCTCCGAGGGCGTCAACGGCCCGGAGGGGTCGGCCACGCCGCTCATGCTCCTCAAGCGCAAGGTAAAAAAACTGATCGAAGAGGAGGACCCAAGCAAGCCGTTAACCGACGATCAGATCGCGACCCTTCTGCAAGGGCAGGGAATCGAGGTCACCCGCCGTACCGTCGCCAAATACCGCGAGGACCTGCGCATCCCCAGCACCCACCAGCGCCGCATCCGAAAATAGCCGGAATCCAAAGCCATTCCCGGTATAGAATCGCCATTCCCGGCGGATTTTCTTCCTCTCCCGAAAGGAGTCTTTACGATGCAGATCGAGTACACCGGCAGACAGGTGACCGTCACCCGCAACCTACGCACGCTGGCGGAGACCGGCGTCGAGCGGATTGCAAAGATTCTGGGCCGAATCACTAGCGTGCACGTCATCCTGAGCGCCACGAAGTACCGCCAGACGGCCGAAGTGACCATTAAAACCCGGCTCACCAAGATTGTCGGCATCGCCGAGTGCAACAACATGGAAACCTCGTTGCGTGACGCGCTCGAGAAGGCCGAGACTCAGGCCATTCGCGCCCGCAAGAAGCTCCAGGCCAAAAAGCGCCAGCCCAAAGAGGAAAAGATCACCGCTGAGCCGCAACTGCTGCGTCCGCGGCGCCCCGCCAAGTCCACTGCGGCC